>JAFACJ010000289.1 GCA_023425615.1 Actinomycetes bacterium | reverse complement strand
GGATACCCGGAGTGGAATTCGTCGGGTCCCATCACCTTGCGGATGACGTACCGGTGGCGCCGCCGGTCGTAGGACGCGAGAGAGCTCCAGAACCAGGCGATCTCCACCAGCATCCGCGTCCCGTAATGGGTGAGGAACTCCCGGTCGCCGGTCACCTGGTAGTAGTGCCACACGTTGTAGGCGACGGCGAGCCCGATGTGGTGCTGCCGCCGGGTCGGGTCGGGTATCCAGCGCCCGGACATCGGGTTGAGGTGCAGCAGCTGGCTCTCCTCGCGGCCGTCGCTGCCCGACTGCCAGGGGTACATCGCGCCCTGGCGGCCCGCGGCCCGTGCCGCCTGCCGCGCCTCGGGCAGCCGGCGGTGCCGGTAGCGCAGCAGCGCCCGCGCCAGGTCGGGGACGCGCAGGTTCAGCAGGGGGAAGACGAACAGCTCGTCCCACAGGACGTGCCCGCGGTATGCCTCGCCGTGCAGGCCCCTGGCCGGAACGCCGACGTCGAGGTCGACGGTGTTGGGGGAGATGGTCTGGAGCATGTGCAGCAGGTGGAGGCGTATGGTCCTCAGCTCTTCCTGCGCCCCCTCGATCTGGACGCCGAACCGCTCCCACAGGTGCTTCCAGGCCAGGGAGTGGCCGTCGAGCAGGGTGGTGAAACCCCCCAGGCGGGGCAGCCACCGCGCCGCCTCGTTCGCGGGTTCGCTGATGGCGCGGTCGCGGCTGGTGAAGACGGTCACGACCTTCTCCAGCGTCACGGATGCACCGGCCTCGACGTCGAGGGCGAGGTCATGGCCGATCCAGGAGTCCGCCGTGATGAGCCGGGGTTCGGCTTCGCACCGCTCCCGCCCCCGCCACAGGGTGCTGCGGGCGGCCATGGCCACCCGGATCCCCGACTGGTTGGTCTGGACCTCCAGCAGGCAGGAGTCCTCGCCCAGCCTGCGGGTGCTCACCGTCTGGAGGTGGTCGCACGCCAGATCGCGGTAGCGCTCGACCAGGGAGTTGGAGACGCGCCCGTCGAGCGCGGAGCGGATCTCCAGCCGTCCGGACCAGTCCTGGGGCGTGATCGTCGTCTCGAGGGCGCACGCGTGCGCGAACCGCATGTCGGCGAAGCGCCGCTGGGAGACCACCGTGATGCGCCCGGCTCCGTCGCGGTAGCGGAACCGGCGGGTGAGGACGGCCCGCCCCATGTCGAGGCACTGGCGGTACTCCAGGAGCTCCACCGCGTCGATGTCGAACCACGGGCCGTCGTCGACGCGGAACGTCACCGGCAGCCAGTTCGGCAGGTTCACCAGGCTCTCGTTCTCGACGATGTTCCCGCCGATCTCCGTGCCCAGGCGGTTGTAGACCCCGGCCGCGTAGGTACCGGGATAGTGCACGCCGTCGGCCGAGGACTCAGGCGCGGCACCCCTGGTGGCCAGATAGCCGTTCCCGACCGTGCACAACGACTCCCGCAGCCCCTCCTCATCGGGGTCGTAACCTTCGTAGCACCACGCCCACCCGCTCACGGACCTCTCGCTTCCGGACCTCGGCTCCGACCGGTTTCGCGCCCTTCCTCTGCCCCCGCCAAAGTCCTCATATCGCCACTTACCTGTAAAAACCTTGCGAAAACGGCCATGGGCCGGGGCGGGTAGGGGTGTGCTGGAGAGGGGTGATGGAGATGCTGGAGAGACTCGAGGGCACGCCTCCCGGGGTCGATGCCCTGAAAGCCGTGGGGACGGTGTCGAAAGAGGACTACGAGACGGTGATCGAGCCGCTCATCGACGAAGCGCGAAGAGAAGGCCGCCGTCTTCGGTTCCTCTACGAGTTCGGCCCGGAGTTCCGGTCCTTCACGCCGGGGGCGGGCTGGGAGGACTTCAAGGTGGGGATCGGCTCGATGCGGCTGTTCGAGGGCTGCGCGGTCGTGAGCGACGTCGGCTGGATCCGGGAGTCGGTCCGGCGCACGGCCTTTCTGATGCCCTGCCCGGTGCGCGTCTTCGGCATCGGAGAACGCGAGGAGGCGCTCCGCTGGCTGAGCTCGCTGCCCGAGGGCCCCGGGGTCACCCACCGCCTCATCCCCGAGTCCCAGGTCGTGGTGGTCGAGGTCAAGGAACCGCTGCGGGCCCAGGACTTCGACGTCCTGGCGCTGACGGTGGACTCCTGGCTGGAGACCCACGCCGAACTGGCGGGCGTCGTCATCCACACCCGCGAGATACCCGGCTGGGAGAACGTGGGAAGCCTCCTGCGGCATGTGCGCTTCGTCCGCGACCACCACCGGAAGGTGGGGAGGGTCGCCCTTGCCGCCGACAGCAGGCTGGCCGGTCTGCTGCCCCACCTCGCGAACCACTTCGTCAAGGCCGAGGTGAGGCGCTTCGACTACGACGACCTCGACGCGGCCGTCGTCTGGGCCGCGGGTCACCGGCGTCCGGACGACGGTGACCGGTGAGGACCGCATGTCCGCGGGCGGCGGGAGTCACGGTGCCGGCCGACCCCTGTTCCCTTCGCGCGGAAGCCGCCCCTAAGATGTGACCATGGGTAGCGGTGTGGTGACTTGGCGCAGTGTCTTGTCGTCATGCCGTCCGGTGATGGTGTTCGGCCTTCTGGTGATGCTGCTGGCCTGCATGACCGGTCACGCCGCCCATGCCTCCGCGCATCCCGCACCGGCCGCCGCCCCGGCGGTGTACGTCTGGGCCACGGGCGGGCTGTCCGTGGACTGCCGGGGAGAACACCACCACCATGACGACCGGTGCGCCTCGGCACGGCAGATCACCGGGATCCAAGCGGAGCAGCCGCTGTCTCCGGGGGGATCGCTGCGGCGCCTGCCGGTCGCTGCCTGGTCCACGCCCACGTACCGGCCGCTGGCCGACCGGGTCGCCTCCTGCCCCGGCGCCGACCGGCTGGTGCTGCTGTGCACGCGGCTGACGTAGACCTCCATGCGCTTCGCCGCCCGCGTCGAGCCGCCCTCGGGTGGAGCGGGTCGGCTGAGCGCGCTTCTCTCTTCTCTTCCTTCGCCACGATGAGGGTCCTCTTTCCGTCTCGCTGAGGACGGACGGTCTCTTCGTGCTGCCCGCGTGTCCGGCGAAGGAGCTCTTCCCGCGTTCATCGACGTCTTCTCAGGAGCACATCCATGTCTTTTTCCGCTTCCCTTCTCTCCTCCATCGGCGACCCGGCGGACGCGGCGGTCCCCGCACCCTCGGCGGGAGGACTGCTGTCGGCAGGGCGCACCTGCCGCTCCCCGGTCGAACTGGTCGGGGACACCCCGGTGCTGTGGGTGGGGGAGCCCTTCGCCACGGCGGGGCGGGGGTTCTGGGCGAAACTGGAGGGGCGCAACCCCGGAGGGATCAAGGACCGGGCGGCGCTGGCCATGGTGTCCGCCGCCCGACGGCGGGGCGAGCTGGCGCCCGGGGCGCCGATCGTGGAGTCGACCTCCGGCACCTTCGGCCTGGGGCTGGCACTGGCCGGGATCGCCTACGGGCATCCGGTGACGGTGGTGACCGACGCGGGCCTGGAGCCGATGATGTCAGGTCTGCTGGCCGCGCACGGAGCCCGCGTGGTCATCGTCGACCGCCCCGACCCGGTGGGCGGCTGGCAGGAGGCACGCCGCCGCACGGTGCGGCGCCTGCTGGCGGCCCAGCCGGGGGCCTGGTGGCCCGACCAGTACAACAATCCCGACGCACCCGCCGGCTACACCGGGCTGGGCCTGGAGCTGATGGCCCAGCTCGGGCGGATCGACGTACTGGTGTGCTCGGTGGGCACCGGCGGGCATTCGGCGGGGGTGTTCTCCGTCATCAAGGACCACTTCCCGGCCGCTCGCCTGGTGGGTGTCGACACCGTCGGCTCCACGATCTTCGGCCAGCCGGCCCGCAGCCGTCTGATGCGCGGCCTGGGCTCCAGCATCTACCCGCGCAACGTCGCCTACGGGGCGTTCAGCGAGGTGCACTGGGTCGCCGCGGCCGAGGCGGTGTGGGCCAGCCGGACGCTGGCGGCCCACCACCACGCCACCGGCGGGTGGAGCGTGGGCGCGGTCGCCCTGGTCGCCGGGTGGCTGGCGCGCACCTCGCCCGCCGACACCCGTATCGCGGCCGTCTTCCCCGACGGGCCCGCCCGCTACGCCGGTACCGTCTTCGACGACGCCTACTGCGCCTCCCACCGGCTGCTGGACGGGCGTCCCGCCGACGAGCCGGACGTCATCGGCCACCCGGCCGAACGCGAGGTCGCCCGCTGGACCCGGTGCCCGGTCGTGACCGATCCGGCCGTGGCCGCCGGTCGCGGCGAGGCGCCCACGGAGCCTGCGGGGGCCGCGGAGGCCGTGCGATGAGGGCCGCGCGCGGATGGGCGTCCTTCAGCGGGGCGGCACGGCTGCTGATGGTCAACCAGTTCGGCATCAACCTGGGCTTCTACATGCTCATGCCGTTCCTGGCCGACCATCTCTCCCACGGCCTCGGGCTGGCCGGGGCGCTGGTGGGGATGGTGCTGGGGGCGCGCAACCTCAGCCAGCAGGGCATGTTCCTGCTCGGCGGGACACTGGCCGACCGGCTGGGCCCCAAGCCCCTGATCGCGGCGGGCTGCCTGCTGCGCACCGTGGGGTTCGCGCTGCTCGGCCTGGTCGACGCCCTGCCCGCCCTGATCGCGGGGGCCGCCGCCACCGGACTGGCCGGAGCGCTGTTCAACCCGGCGGTGCGCTCCTACCTGGCGGCCGAGTCCGGTGCGCGGCGGGTGGAGGCGTTCGCCGCGTTCAACGTCTTCTACCAGGCGGGGATCCTGGCCGGGCCGGTCGTGGGCCTGGCGCTGACCACGGTCGGGTTCCGGCTCACCTGCCTGGTCGCGGCTGCCGTCTTCGCCGTCCTGACGGTGGCGCAACTGGCGGTCCTGCCCCACCGCCCGCCCGCGCCCGCCGACCGCAGGCCCTTGCGCGACACCTGGCGGCACGTGCTCGGCGACCGCGCCTTCCTGGGGTTCTCGACCGCCATGTGCGGTGCCTACCTGCTGTCGTTCCAGACCTATCTGGCACTGCCCCTGGCCCTGCGCGCCGCCGACCCCACCGGATCCCGGTCGGCCGTCGCCGTCACCGGCATGTTCGCGGCCGGAGGGCTGCTGACCGTGCTGGGGCAGCGGAGGCTCACCGCCTGGTGCACCGGCCGGTGGGGTCCGGGACGGTCGCTGGTGCGCGGCACCGCGCTGCTGTCCGCCGCGTTCGGCCTGCCCGCCCTGACCGGCGCTCTTCTGCCGGGACCGGCAGGCGCCTCGCTCGCCGCCTTCGTCCTGGCGGCGCTGCCCCTGCTGGCCACCGGACTGCTGATCGCCCTGGCCACGATGATCACGTTCCCGTTCGAGATGGACACCATCGTCGCCCTGTCCCGAGGCCGGCTGGTGGCCACCCACTACGGGCTCTACAACACCATCGCGGGGCTCGGCATCACCCTGGGCAACCTGGTCGCCGGCACGGCCCTGGACGTCTCCCGTACCCGCGGGGTGCCGGCGCTGCCCTGGCTGGTGCTGGCCGCCACCGGCGCCGCCGCCACCGTGGCACTCCACCGGCTGCAACGCTCCGGACGGCTCACCCCTCCGGCGCCGCGGCGGCCGGTCGAGGCGAAGGCGGGGTGAGGGCGGGGTGGGGCCCCGGGCCCGGCCCCGGGCGCACCC
>JAFACJ010000242.1 GCA_023425615.1 Actinomycetes bacterium | reverse complement strand
CCGTTAGGCTCGGGGAAGCGCAAGCAGCCGCAAGGCAAGAAGGAGGCCCCGCCGTGATAACCGCCATCGTGCTCATCCAGACCGAGGTGGACCAGGTCAACGAGGTCGCCGAGGAGATAGTGAAGCTGGACGGCATCAGCGAGGTCTACTCCATCACCGGCGACCACGATCTGCTGGCCATGGTCAGGGTGCGCCACCACGACGACCTCGCCGAGGTCATCCCCGGGCGGCTCAGCAAGGTGCCCGGCGTGGTGCACACCGACACCCACATCGCCTTCCGCACCTACTCGCGGCACGACCTGGAGTCCATGTTCTCCCTGGGCCTGCCCGAGGAGTGACGCCACGGGGCGCCCCCCGCGGGAGGACGAGACGGCGGGAGCCCGCCACCGGGAAGGTGGCGGGCTCCTGCCGTTCGGTCGTGTGGCAACCGGCGATCAGCGGGTGAGCTCCTTGCGGCTCTCGCCCTCGACGAGTTCCTGCTCGTAGTGCTCGTGCGGGTGGCCCTCCCCCTCGATCGGGATCGAGTCCTTGTTCCACCACATGTTCAGCCGGGTGCGCAGGTGCCCGATCGGGCCCTTGCTCCCCTTGGCCGGGACGCCGTTGGCGTCCACCGCGGGCAGCGGCGGCCTCGGCTCCTCCTTGGAGGTGATCTTGGCCATCTCCGCGGCGGAGGGCCTCTTGTGCACCTCGGCGTACTTGCCCTCGGGGCTCATCGTGATGATGCCCGCCTCGTAGCCGTGCGCCATCGTCTCGGCGTCGCTGCGCTGCAGGCCCAGGCAGATCCGCTTGGTGATGATGAACGCGATGACCGGGCCGATGAAGATGGCGAACCGGAAGAACCACGTCGTGGCGTACAGCGAGAAGCCGAACTTCTCGGCCAGGACGTCGTTGGCTCCGGCCAGCCACAGCAGGCCGTAGAAGGTGATCATCGCGATGCCGGCGCTGGTCCGGGTCGGCGCGTTGCGCGGCCGGTCGTTGACGTGGTGGTACCGGTGGTCGCCGGTGATCCACCGCTCCAGCCACGGCCAGATCGCCGCGCCCGTGAACACCAGGCCCAGCGGGCCCAGCGCCGGGATGAGCACGTTGAGGCTCAGCGTGTGGCCCCAGGCCGTGATCTCCCAGTTGGGCATGAGCCGCAGCGAACCCTCCAGCAGACCCATGTAGAAGTCGGGCTGGGACGCCGAGGAGATCGCCGACGGGTCGTACGGGCCGAACAGCCAGATCGGGTTGATCTGCGCGAAGCTGCCCAGCAGCGCGGTGACCGCGAAGGTGAACAGGAAGTAGGCGCCGCTCTTGGCCATGAAGACCGGGTAGAACGGGTAGCCCGTCACCTTCTGCTCGGTGCCGCCGGTGCCCGGCATCTGGGTGTGCTTCTGGTGCCACATGATCATCATGTGCGCGGTGATCAGCGCCAGGATGATGCCGGGGATCAGCAGGATGTGCAGGGTGAACATCCTGGGGATGATGTCCTCGCCGGGGAACTCCCCGCCGAACAGGAACATGTACCCGTAGGTGCCCACCACCGGGATGGCCTCCAGCACACCCTGGGTGATGCGCAGACCCGTGCCCGACAGCAGGTCGTCCGGCAGCGAGTAGCCGAACAGACCCTCCAGCATGCCCAGCGTGAACAGGCCGAGGCCGATGAACCAGTTGAACTCGCGCGGCTTGCGGTAGGCGCCGGTGAAGAACACCCGCAGCATGTGCGCCATCAGCGAGGCCATGAACAGCAGCGCCGCCCAGTGGTGGATCTGCCGCATGAGCAGACCGCCGCGGACGTCGAAGCTGATGTGCAGCGCCGAGGCGTACGCCTCGGACATCTTCACGCCCACCAGCGGCTCGTACGAGCCGTGGTAGTGCACCTCGATCATGCTGGGCTTGAACCAGAACGTCAGGAACGTACCGGTCAGCAGCAGGATGATGAACGAGTAGAGCGCGATCTCGCCCAGCAGGAACGACCAGTGGTCGGGGAAGACCTTCTTGACGTTCCGCTTCAGGAAGTTGACCGAGCCGAGCCGGTCGTCGATGTGGTTCAGCGGCCCGGAGACCGCCTTGGGCAGTGATGCGTCAGCCATGATCAGCCACGCTCCCAGTAGCTCGGGCCGATGGGCTCGGGGAAGTCTCCGGTGGCGACCAGGTACCCCTCGTCATCGACGGCGAGCGGCAGCTGCGGCAGCGGGCGGGCCGCCGGGCCGAAGACGACCTTGGCGCCGTCCGTGGCATCGAAGGTCGACTGGTGGCACGGGCACAGGATGCGGTGCGTGGTCTGCTCGTACAGGGCCGCGGGGCAGCCGACGTGCGTGCAGATCTTGGAGTACGCGATGATCCCGTTGACCGTCCAGTTCTCCTGGCCCTTGATCGGCTTGATCAGGTCGGGCTCGATGTTGATCAGGATGGTCGACGCCTTGGCGATCTGGGTCAGGGCGTCGGGCAGTTCCTCGATCCCCTCGGGCAGCACCGTGATGATGCCGCCGGGGGTGTTGAAGTCCGAGGCCTTCAGCGGGGCCTGGGTGCCGTCGACGACGATCCGCACGCCCGGCTTGCCGGCCTTCTTGGCCTCCTCCACGGCCTTGCCCCAGAAGGTGTGGCGCAGCCGCTTCTCCGGCAGCGGACCGAGGTCGCGCAGCAGGAACAGCGGGGCCAGGCCCAGCGGGGCGGCGGCCAGCAGCAGGGTGCGGCGCAGCAGCGGCCGCTTGGTCAGGCCGCTGTCCAGCGCGCCCTGCTTGAGGTCGTCGGCCAGCGACGACCTGGTCTCCTCGCTGGAGGCGAGGTCGTGGCGGGCCTGCTCGATCGGGGCGCTGGTCATCAGCTTGCGCACCCAGATGGTGACGCCGACGCCCAGTGCCAGGAACGACAGCGTCATCAGGCCGCCGAGCCACAGGTTGCTCTCCCTGGCCCGCTCCAGGCCGTGCATACCGCCGTCGCGGCCGCTCCAGCCGATGAAGTAGACCATGAAGCCGACGCTGGCCGCGAAGGTGATCAGGAAGCACAGGGCGACGATGCGCTCGGCCTTCTTGGCCTTGGCCTCGTCGAGCTCCACGCCCGGCTGGTAGTCCCCGCCGTCTCCGCCGCCGGGCGCCAGCAGCGTGCCGGACTTCACCGGGGGCGGCGTGCCGATGACGCGCTCGGGCCCGGCGGATGGGGTCTCGTTGGTTTCGTCGCTCATGACTTCTTCAGCTTCTTCGGCTTCTTGGCGGTGATCCACATCGCGCAGAACACGAGCAGCCCGATGCCCACGATCCAGGCGGCCAGGCCCTCGGACACCGGACCGATCCGGCCGAGTCCGTTGCCGCCGGGGTTGGCCTCATCGCGGACGGTCGTGATGAACGCGATGATCGCGGCCTTGTCCTCGGGCGTCAGCGTGGTGTCGTTGAAGACGGGCATCGCCTGGGGACCGGTGAGCATGGCCTCGTAGATCTGGACCGGCGTGGTGTCGTGCAGGTCCGGAGCGTACTTGCCGCCGGTCAGGGCGCCGCCCTGGCCGGTGAAGTTGTGGCACTGCGCGCAGTTGGTGCGGAAGAGCTTGCCGCCCAGCGCCACGTCGCCGTCGGCCGGGACCGTCGGGATGCCCGGGCCACCGCCCAGTGACTGGATGTAGGCGGCGACGGCCTCGACGTTGCTCGGGTCGTCGAACGGCGGCACGACCTTCTTGCTCGGCACCTGGGCGTTGAACGTCATCGCCGGCATGCGGCCGGTGGTGATCTGGAAGTCGACCGAGGCCGCGCCGACGCCGATCAGGCTGGGGGCGCGGGTGTTGCCCTTGTCGTCCTTGGTGCCCTCGGCGTTGACGCCGTGGCAGCTGGCGCAGTTCTGGTTGTACAGCTCCCGGCCCTTGGCCAGGTCCTGGGCCTGCGCCTGAGTGCCGGACGCCTCGGCCGGGTCGGTGCTGGGCGAGAAGCCGGCGTAGATGACGCCGATCGCCGCCAGGGTGGCGAGCACGACGGCGTAGCCCGCCCAGGAGCGCCGGCGCCATGCGGTGAACCTAGTCACGGATGGTCCCCGTTATCTGATCAGGTAGATGGTCGCGAACAGGCCGATCCAGACCACGTCCACGAAGTGCCAGTAGTACGAAACGACGATCGCGCTCGTCGCCTGCTCATGTGTCCAGCGCTTCGCGGCGTACGTGCGTCCCAGGACCAGCAGGAACGCGATCAGGCCTCCGGTCACGTGCATGCCGTGGAACCCGGTGGTCAGGTAGAAGACCGAACCGTAGGGGTGCGCGGAGAGGGTCATCCCCTCGTGGATCAGCTCCCGGTACTCGATGAGCTGACCGATCACGAAGTAGAGACCCAGCACGAAGGAGAGAGCGAACCAGAAGCGCATCTTCCGGCGGCGCACGTCGTCGGGCAGGCCGTGCTTCTCAACGGCGAAGACGCCCATCTGGCACGTCACTGAGGAGATGACGAGGACGATCGTGTTGACCAGCGCGAAGGGCAGGTTCAACTCGGCGTCGGGCCATGGCCCGCCGGCGTCCTTGGTCACCGACCGGATGGTGAAGTACATCGCGAACAACGCCGCGAAGAACATGAGCTCGGACGACAACCAGACGATCGTCCCCACGTTGACGAGGTTGGGACGGTTCTCCCGCTCGCCAAGCGGTGTTGTCTTAATCGCGGATGCTGTTGCCACGGGCAGCATTATTACGGCACCTTCCCAGCACCCTGCACAGGACCCCCTGTTAGAGCCCGATTCCTTGGGTCACGATTGGAACTTCACCCCTTTGCCAGGCGTTCCCCCCGCCAAGTCCCCGCACTCTGGGTATCGGATGCTTTACCCTGGGTGGCGGCGGGTCGCTCCGGCGCCCTTTGTCAAGGGAGGCGGAAGGGGTAATCTCTCGGGCATGAGCGCCACCCAGCCCGCAGAGCCCCCGGCGAGCCCGGTCAAGGTCCTCGTCTACAGCGACGACGCCAGTGTCCGCGAGCAGATCCGGCTGGCCATCGGCCGCCGCCCCGCCCCCGATCTCCCCCCGGTGGAGTACGTCGAGTGCGCCACCCAGCCCGCCGTGGTACGGCGGCTCGACGCCGGCGGCCTCGACCTCGCCGTCCTCGACGCCGAGGCGCAGCCCGCGGGCGGGCTCGGCGTGTGCCGCCAGGCCAAGGACGAGGTCTACGACTGCCCGCCGGTGCTCGCGCTGATCGCCCGCCGCGACGACGGCTGGCTCGCCGCCTGGTCGCGCGCCGACGCCGTGCTCGGCCGGCCGTTCGACCCGATGGCCATCGCCCACTCCGCGGCCGACCTGCTGCGCGCCAGGCTCGCCGCGCGCCTGCCCGTCCTGTAAGACGACCGTCCGCCGACCCGAAAGGCTCTCCCGTGGCTGCCCGTACGACCTGGTCCTCCTTGATCAACGCCCTGCTCGACGGGCAGGCGCTGACCTCCGCCGAGGCCCAGTGGGCGATGGGCCAGATCATGACGGGCAGCGCCACCGACGCGCAGATGGCGGGCTTCGCCATCGCGCTGCGGGCCAAGGGCGAGACGGTCGCCGAGATCGCCGGGATCGCCGAGGGCATGCTCGCCCAGGGCACGCCGCTGTCCCTGCCGGGCGAGGGCGTGGTCGACCTGGTCGGCACCGGAGGCGACCGGCAC
>JAFACJ010000201.1 GCA_023425615.1 Actinomycetes bacterium | reverse complement strand
GTTCGGGTTCCCCTCGCCCAAGAAGGTGGCGCAGAAGGACCAGCCCGCCCTCGCCGTCGCCGCCCTTCCCGACGCCGAGAAGAAGAAGGTACGCAGCGAGTCGATCCGCCGTGGCGACCTGGCCGCGATCAAGAAGGAGGTCACCCGCCTGGCGGGAGCCTGCAAGATCTCCCTGCGCCAGGAGTCGGGCACCTTGATGATCGTCCGGGGCCAGGACCAGCCCGGCTGCCCCGCCGTCCCGCTCTCCAAGGACCCGATCACCGGTGAGGACTTCGCCAGACCCGATCTGAAGTCGCTGCCGGCGGCCGCCCTCACGGCCGCCGAGCGCAAGGAGTACCCGACGATCGAGGCGGCCGCCGAGGAGCTCAGGAACCTGATGCGGCTCTCCGACCGCTGCAAGAGCACCCCCGACCAGGAGGGCTGCCCGAAGTGACGCGTGCGAGGAAGGGACTCCAGGAGTCATGACTGCGGTAGCCACGCCGACGGCTGCGCGACCACGCCGGGCGGCGTCCCTCGGCCTGCTCATCTTCGCGCTCGTCACCACGATCGCCGCGTTCGCGCAGGTGGGCCTGGCCCGTGACGGCAGCCTGCCCACCGGCATGTTCGGCTACGGCCTGGCGATCGCCGGTCTGGCGGGCATCGCCTACTTCGTCATGCAGAAGTGGACACCGTACGCCGACCCGGTGCTGCTGCCCATCGGGGTGCTGCTCAACGGGCTCGGGCTGGCGATGATCTACCGGATCGACCAGACCAAGACCGCCGACTACGAGGCCGACAAGCTGCGGTTCGAGACCGCCAACCCCGGCAAGAAGTACTTCCCGTACGGCGCGGGCGCCAACATCGACGGCCAGCTCCTGTGGACGATCCTGTCGATCGGCCTGTTCATCGCCGCCCTGATCCTCCTCAAGGAGATCAAGGCGCTCCAGCGGTACCACTACACGCTGGGCGCGGTCGGGCTGGTGCTGCTGATCATGCCGATGTTCTTCCCCGGCATCAACGGCTCGAAGATCTGGATCCAGCTGCCGGGTCTGTCGATCCAGCCCGCCGAGTTCTGCAAGTTCGCCTTCGTCGCCTTCTTCGCCGCCTATCTGGTGAAGAAGCGGGCGGCGCTGTCACTGGTCAGGCGCAAGGTCTGGCTGCTGGAGCTGCCGCGCTCGCGCGACCTGTTCCCCATCCTCGCCTTCTGGGTCCTCATGCTGATGGTCCTGGCGGTGGAGAACGACTTCGGCACCGCGCTGCTGTTCTTCGGCCTGTTCATCAGCATGCTCTACATCGCCACCGGGAAGGGCTCCTGGGTCTTCATCGGGCTCAGCATGTTCATCGGCGGCGCGCTCCTGGTCTACCTGGGCGCCAAGGTGGTCGGCGGCCCGCTGGAGCACGTCAACCAGCGGGTGGAGATCTGGCTGCACCCCGAGCACTACTTCGGCGGCGGCTGCCGGCTGCCGAACGGCTCCGTCGACAACATGCTCGACGGCAAGCCCACCTACAACGAGTGCCTCCAGATGGGCGGCGACTACTCCACCAGCGACCAGCTCATGAAGGGCCTGTTCGCGATGGGCCAGGGCGGGGTCCTCGGCACCGGCCTGGGCCAGGGCCAGCCGTATCTGAACGACCTGGCGTTCAGCGACGAGATCTTCACCTCCTTCGGCGAGGAGCTGGGGCTGACCGGCCTGATGGCCATGCTGCTGATCTACGCCCTCCTGGTCGAGCGCGGCTTCAAGGTCGCGATCGCCACCAAGGACGAGTTCTCCAAGCTGTTCGCGGGCGGTATCTCCTTCGTCTTCGCGCTGCAGGTCTTCTCGATCGTCGGGGGTGTCACCAAGCTGATCCCGTTCACCGGTCTGACCACGCCGTTCCTCACCCAGGGCGGCTCCTCGCTGCTGGCCAACTGGATCCTCATGGCGATCTTGATGCGGCTCAGCCATGAGGCACGCAAGCCGGCACCGGTGGCGATCCAGGACGAGGGGATGACGCAGATCGTGAACGTGGGGGGCCTGCGATGAGCGAGAACCAGGGCCAGAGCCAGAGCCAGACCCAGCGCATGCAGATGAACAACCAGCTCAAGTGGGTGGCGCTGGTCGGTCTCGCCCTGATCGTCGTCCTGATGATCAACGTCAACTGGATCCAGGGCTCCCAGGCCAAGGACCTGCAGAACCACGCGCTGAACACCCGCAAGTACCAGGACGCCTTCCTGCGCGTCCGCGGCGACATCTACTCCTCGGACAAGGTGAAGCTCGCCTACTCCGAGCCGCTGAACCCCGACAGCCGCAAGAGCAAGTACCAGCGCAAGTACCTCCAGAACGGCGAGGTCTTCGTCCCGATCACCGGCTTCTTCGCCGGCACCCAGCAGAAGGGCGGTCTGGAGATCGCCTTCGACTCCATCCTGGACGGCAGGGACGACCGGCAGACCGCCAACTCCTGGATCAGGGCGCTGGCCGGGGAGAAGCCGCTGGGCGGCAACGTCTACACCACCGTCGACTCCAAGGCCCAGCAGGTCGCCTACCAGCGGCTCACCGCGCAGGGCCCGATCCGCGCCGCCGCCGTCGTCATCGACGCGAAGACCGGCGCGATCAAGGTCGCGGCGGGCTTCCCCTCCTTCGACCCCAACTCCATCGCCGGCGTCAAGGACGCGAGCAAGGCGCAGCAGAAGCTGAACGAGCTGGCCAAGGACAAGGACCAGCCGCTGGTCAACAAGGCGTACTCCGAACTCTTCCCGCCCGGTTCGTCCTTCAAGACCGTCGTGGCCGCCGCCTTCCTCGGCCGCGACGGCAACTCCAAGGACAGCCTGGTGCCCTCCCCCGTTCAGGTGGCCACCGGCGGCAAGCCGATCGGCAACAGCCACAACGACGCCATCTGCGGTGTGGGCCAGGCTCCGCTGATCGGCACCTTCGCCCAGTCCTGCAACACCACCTACGCCCTGCTGGGCGCGGACGACCAGTACCTGGGCAACGAGGCGGTGCGCGCGCAGTCGGAGAAGTTCGGCTTCTACAAGCCGGTCAAGATCGAGGACGACCTGACCGCCCCCGCCTCCCAGTACCCGCACAACGTGCAGGACCGCGCCGAGATCCTGCGCGGCTCGTTCGGCCAGGGTGAGACCAAGACCACACCGCTGCAGATGGCGATGGTCGCCGCGGCGATCGCCAACGACGGCAACCTGATGAAGCCCTACCTGGTCGAGAAGGCCACGGCCCGGGTCGACGACGACGGCAAGCCCAAGGAGGCCGGCACCATCTACAACGCCGAGCCGACGTCGCTGGGCAAGCCGATCAGCGGCGGCACCGCCGAGCAGATCCAGGAGATGATGCGCGAGGTCGTCAGGTCGGGTACCGCCAAGAACCTTCAGGGCCGCAACATCGCCGGCAAGACCGGTACCACCGAGCTCACCGCCACCCGTGGTGGCGCCTGGTTCGTCGGCTTCGCCCCGGCCGACAAGCCCAAGTACGCCTTCGCGGTCTTCGTCGAGGGCAGCACCAGCATCTTCGGCGCCAGCACCGCGGGCCCGATCGCCGCCGACATCATCGACGTCCTGAACCGGAAGTGACGACGTTGGGATGACCGGTCTGTTCGGGCACCGCCACCGGCCGCTGGAGCGCCTGGCCTCCAGCGGCCCCGGCGACGTCTGGCGGGCCGGGAGGGAGCGGCGCGACCGCGTCGCGGCGGTCGTGTGGACACGGCGGGCTTCCGCCGGGCGGGTGGTCGGACGGGCCGAGCCGTTCCGGTACCCTCCGGCTGGGCACTGGGCGGCGAAGGGACGGTCCCGGATCCATGCGGCGGACGTGGCCGAAGCCGGTCTCCCTGCCTCCGGCGTGTCGCCGAGCCTCCTCCCGACGGCCCGGACCCATGGCCTCGCCTCGGCGGGAGAGACCGGTGACACGGTTTCACCGGCCGAGACTCCGGTCACATCACAACTGTCGGGGGAGCCCGCCACAACCCCTGCGAGACCCGGGGTTGACACTCCTGGGCGCTCCGTAACGATTACCACAACGAAGCCTCAGACCGAACCCAATCCTGAAAGCACTGGTTCTCGGGCGCTAGGTTCGGATAACAAGGTTTGACTCGGATCAAAGGAACTGCGAGACATGACACAGCCTCGGCTGCTGGGCGGCCGTTACGAGCTCGGTGCGGTCATCGGGCGCGGAGGCATGGCCGAGGTGTACCGTGCCCGCGATCTTCGGCTCGACCGCACCGTCGCGATCAAGACCTTGCGCACCGACCTGGCCAGGGACGCCACGTTCCAGGCCAGGTTCCGGCGTGAGGCGCAGTCGGCCGCCTCCTTGAACCACCCGTCGATCATCGCGGTGTACGACACCGGCGAGGACGACTTCAACGGCCAGCCGGTGCCCTACATCGTCATGGAGTACGTCGAGGGCCACACCCTGCGCGAGCTCATCCGGCCGGAGAACGGCCAGGAGCGGCGGCTGCGGCCCGAGCGCGCGCTGGAGATCGTCGACGGCATCCTGCGCGCCCTCGACTACTCGCACCGCGGCGGGATCATCCACCGCGACATCAAGCCCGCCAACGTCATGCTGACCCGCAACCACGAGGTCAAGGTGATGGACTTCGGCATCGCCCGCGCGATGTCGGACTCGGCGGCGACCATGACCGCCACCGCCCAGGTGATCGGCACCGCCCAGTACCTGTCGCCCGAGCAGGCCCGCGGCGAGCGGGTCGACGCCCGCAGCGACCTGTACTCCACCGGCTGCGTGCTGTACGAACTGCTGACGGCGCGGCCTCCCTTCCAGGGCGACTCGCCGGTCGCGATCGCCTACCAGCACGTACGCGAGGAGCCGATCCCGCCGTCCCAGCTCGACCCGGAGATCCCCCAGTGGGCCGACCGGATCGTGCTGAAGGCGATGGCCAAGGACCCGGCGCACCGCTACCAGAGCGCCTCGGAGTTCCGCGCCGACATCCAGCGCGCCATGCAGGGCGTCCAGGTCGCCTCCCAGAGCACCTCGACCATGATGGTGCCGCCTCCGATGGCCGGGACCCAGGTGATGGGCTCGGTGCCGGGCGCCCCGACCCGGGTGCAGCAGCCGGTGGGCCCCGCCACCTACGCCGCCCAGGGCGGGTACGACGATCTGCCCCCCGTCCGCTACGACGACACCCAGCAGGGCGGCCGCCCCGCGCGGCACGGCTCCGATGACGACGAACCCGGCAAGAAGGCGCAGAAGGCGGCGCTGTGGCTGCTGCTGGGCGTCGTGGTCGTCGCCGTCTTCGCGGGCCTCGCCATGCTGCTCACCAGCGGTGGCGGTGGCGATGACAACGAGAAGAACAAGAACCTCGTGGCGATCGAGAACGTCGAGGGGCAGTCGGTGAAGGACGCCACCGCCGCGCTGGAGGCCCAGGGCCTCAAGGTCACCACCCAGCAGCAGGCCAGCGAGACCATCTCCAAGGGCAAGGTCATCGGCACCGACCCGGCGGCCGGCCAGGAGGTCGAGAAGGGCAGCCAGGTCACGCTGCTGGTCTCCAGCGGCAAGGAGAAGGTGACGATCCCGCCCGGTCTCGCCGGCCAGCCGTTCGACACCGTGCAGAAGAAGCTCCAGAGCATGGGTCTGCTGGTGGAGCTGCGCGAGCAGGCCAGCAGCACGGTCAAGCCCGGCAACGTCATCAAGCTCAGCCCCGGCTCCGGCTCGACGGTCACGCCGGGTTCCACGGTCAAGGTCACCGTCGCCAAGGCCGTCGACAAGGCGCTCGTGCCCGACCTCTACGGGCTGGACAGGACCGCGGCCGAGGCCAGGCTGAAGGACGCCGGGTTCACCAAGTTCCAGTTCACCGAGCAGCCTCCGGAGGGCGACGTCGCCCCGGGCACCGTCTTCAAGACCAACCCGGCGGCCGGCACCGAGGTCCCGGTGAGCACCACGATCGTGGTCTACCTCGCCGCCCAGCAGCAGACGCCGCCGGAGACCCCGCCCGCGACGACGCCGGAGCAGCCGCAGCAGGACCCCGCCGTGCCGCCGCAGCAGGAGGGCACCGACCCCCTGAACCCGTGATCGGCTGAACGCACGAAGGGCCCCGGACCGCAAGTCCGGGGCCCTTCGCGTGTCAGCGTGCCGCGTCCGTTCCCGGCGGGCATGAGAAGAGGGTTTCCGCCACTCGGGGGCGATGGCGGAAACCCTCATAGGGTGTTCGTCACACCAGAGCCTGTCGTTACATGTTCTTGGGCAGAGTTTGAAGAAAAAACCGTGCCGCGGAAACCGCCCCGCCCCCGCGCAGGGAGCGCAGCAGGGCGTGGCCGTACTCGCTGAGGACGGACTCGGGATGGAACTGCACGCCCTCCAAAGGTGCCGTACGGTGTCGGCGGGGTGTCCGGGGCCGGGCTGAGCAGGACGCCGTCCATGCCGGAGGCGTGCTCCCGCCGCGCCTCGCCACGGTCGAGGACCAGGCAGTCGGCGCCGAGTTCCCTCAGGTACTGGACGAGGTTGCAGACGAACTGTCGCGGTTGTCGACGACGAGGATCCGCTCACCCGTTCTCATGGATGGTCCCCTGATCGAACTGGATCTGCGTCTCCACCCAGGGGAAGACCGCGTACCAGAGCAGGGCCACCACGGCGAGGACGAGGACGAGGGCGATCGCGGCGCGGGTGACGGGGTTCTTGGCGGGGAGGCGGCGCCAGATCCACAGGTACATCGATCCGCCTTACTTCTGGCCCCCGTCGAGCACGCGGGGGGTCTGGTGGTCGAGCCGTCCGAAGACGATGAGTCGCTGCGCCGCAGAATACTTGGGATGGCAGGTGGTGAGCGTGATCAGCCTCTGCTTGGGCTTCCTGCCGGGGTGGAAGGGCACCGGCGAGGTCACCTCGATCCGGGTCGGCGCGACGATCTGGCTGCTGGTCACCTTGTAGACGTACTGCGTGGTCTTGGTGTCGATGAGGATCTCATCGCCGTCGCGCAGTTTGTCGAGCTTGTTGAAGGGCGCGCTATAGGTGGTTCGGTGGCCGGAGACCACGAAGTTGCCGATCTGTCCCGGCATCGCGGTCTTGTGGTAGTGCCCCGGGCCGCGCCGCAGATCGGCGGGGCTGGTCCCCTCGACAATGACGAACCGGTACTTCTTGCCCAGCTTGGGGATGCGGATCAGCGCCATCCCGTCACCGAGCTTGACCTTCTCGGTGGTCACAGCGGGCTTGGCCGGCTGCGACCAGTGGTGCTCCAACTGCTCGGCGAGATTCGACTGCTGGGCCTTGGTGTACCGGCCGGTGCCCCAGAGCTGGTAGGCCACGAAGAGCAGAACGACCAGCCCGAAGGTGATGAAGACCTCGCCGAGGATCTTGATGAATCCGCGCATCACCCCAGCCCCCTCACCCGGGTCAACCTACCAGCGCGAGGCGTGCCGGGCCGGGACGCTGCGCCCACGCACGTAGAGCGATTAGAATCCGATGGACTGGACGTTTGCGCGGGAGACGCGCGACCCCGCGTTCGCTGAGGAGACTACCCGTGGCCAAGTCCAAGACCCGCAAGAAGGCCGTCTACACCCCGCCGGTGCGGGCGGAGAAGGCGGCGGTCACCCCGCGCTGGCTGGTGCCGGTCATGCTCGCCGCGTGGCTCATCGGCCTCGGCTGGATCGCCACCTACTACGTCACGGCCAGCACCGGCTCCGACGTTCCCCTGATCAGCGACCTGGGCAACTGGAACCTGGGCATCGGCTTCGCGCTGATCATCTTCGGTGTGGTCTTGTCCACCAAGTGGCGATAACCCTTACCCAGGATTCGCGGTAGCCAATCCACGAATGTTTTCCACAGGCTGGGGATAACGGAACACGTTATCCCCAGCCTGTGTGAGTTATCCACAGGCGACGCCCAACGGCGTGCCGCCTGGTGACCGAGAACGCGCGCTCGACGGTCCACAGGAAACGCGCGTCTAACGGCGCGCCACCTGACGATTGAGGACGCGCTGACGCGTGCTCGATCATCCATAGGAGACGCACGCCCGGCGGCGTGCCGCCTGGTGACCGGGGGACTCGCGCTGGACGGTCCGCGGTCGTTCAGGTCAGCACGCCGGTTCGTGCCACGATCAGCACGGCGAACAGGACGAGGAAGGCCGCGGACGCGCCGAACTGGACGAGCGCGCGGTGCTCCCGCGGCGCGTAGGCGTAGGCGTACGCCAGCAGGCCGCCGGTGACCAGCCCGCCCAGATGGCCCTGCCAGCTCACGCTCGACAGCACGAACGTGAACACCAGGTTCAGCACGATGACGAAGGCGATCGGCCTGATGTCCAGGTTCAGCCGGCGGGACACCACGAAGATCGCCCCGAACAGGCCGAAGATCGCACCGGAGGCCCCGGCGGTGTTGGACAGCGGCGGCGCCGCCAGATACACCAGCGTCGCCCCGCCCAGCGCGCTCAGCGCGTACAGCGCCAGGAAGCGCACCCGGCCCAGCCACAGCTCCAGCGACTGGCCCACCGCCCACAGCGCCCACATGTTGAGCGCCAGATGGGCGAGCCCGTAGTGCAGGAAGGCCGAGGTGGCCAGCCGGTAGTACTCGCCCTCGGCCACCAGCGGCGGGATCAGCCCGAAGTCGTACTGGATCCGCCCGCTGTTCCCCAGCCCGTACTGCAGCAGGAAGACCAGGACGTTGGCGGCGATCAGCACGTACGTCAGCACCGGCCGCGCCGCCACCTCGCCACCGAACCTGCCGGTGGCGTGACGCACGTCGCGGTTGGCCTCGCGGACGCACTCGGGGCACTGGAAGCCCACCGACGCCTCGATCATGCAGTCGGGGCAGATCGGCCGATCGCAGCGCGTACACCGAACGTAGGTCTCCCGTCCGGGGTGCCGATAGCAGGTGGGCACCCCGGTCTGCTCGGGAGCCGGGGGAGTATCCGTCACGTCAGGACAACGGTCAACGGCGCTCGATCGTCACCGATTCCAGGACGATGTCCTGCAGCGGGCGGTCACCGGGGCGCGTGGGGGTCTTGCCGATGATGTCGACGACGTCCTGGCCCTCGACCACCTCGCCGAAGAGGGTGTGGCCCTCGTTCAGCCACGGGGTGGGGACGGTGGTGATGAAGAACTGCGAGCCGTTGGTGCCCCGCCCGCCGCGCACGCCCGCGTTGGCCATGGCCAGCAGGTAGGGACGGTCGAACTTGTTCTGGGCGTGGATCTCGTCGTCGAATTCGTAGCCGGGGCCGCCGATGCCCTTACCCAGCGGGTCGCCGCCCTGGAGCATGAAGTTGTCGATCACCCGGTGGAAGATCGTCCCGTTGTAGAGCGGGGTCGTGGAGACGACGCCGGTCTCGGGGTGCTTCCACTCCTTGGTGCCCTCGGCCAGCCCCACGAAGTTGGCGACCGTGTTCGGTGCCAGTTCGGGGAACAGGCGGACGACGATCTTTCCCAGGCTGGTGTTGAACGTCGCAAGTGTCTCGGTCATGGCTCCTCCTGAGGTCTGTCAGCGCCGACCCAGCCATCCTGCCACGCCCCAGGAGCACCCTGTTCACAAGGTGTGACGCTTTTCCCCAGGGGAAGGGAGTTTTCAGAACCGTCAGTCATCGGGGGAGGAAACGTGTCAGTCCGACTTTCTGTCCGCAGGACACCCGAGGAGGTGGCCCGGAGGTACCGGATGAAGAGCAGGGGTTCCATCGCCAGGTACCTCGTCGGGTCGCAGGTGAAGTCACGCGCCCGCACCGGCATGTCCAGGGCGCACACCGGCATGTCGCGCGCCCGCGTCGGGATGGCGCGGACCCGGACCGGCATGGCCCGCGGGCGGGTCGGGGCGGACCGCGCGCGCACCGGCATGTACCGGGCGCAGACGCGCGCCACGGGGATGATGGGCCGGATGATCCCGGTCTCGACCTCCGCGCGCCGGATGGCGGCCGACCGCATGATGTCGGCACGCGACTGGACCGCGCCGCGGCTCGACCAGGCCGCCGACTACTTCAACGACAGCATGGCGCCGCGGATCGGCTCCGCGCTGAGCGGCACCGCCGCCTGGATGCGGCCGCCTCGGCGCCGCAGCGGTGGCCGCACCCTGCTCATGGGCGCCCTCGCCGCCTGCGTGGCCGGAGCCGCCATGGCGACGATGCTGAACCGCCGTCGCCACCACCAGATGCAGCACCTGCTGCAGCCCGAGGAGGGTCTGGAGTACGAGCACCGGCGAGAGCAGCGGGCGACGGGCTCCTACAGCCCCAGCGGCTATGACTCCTCCTACGGCGAGGTCGGCCGCGGATCGGGCACCGGGCACCACCGCGGCATCGGCGGTGTCGCACCCGAGTGACCGGCGCTTCCCGGCTACCCGCCCTACCGGCGGGTAGCCCATTTTTTAGGTACATGTACCTTTACCCCCATGTTGAAGGATGGCGCGCGCCGGCTGGCCGGAAAGGCCGTGCACAAGGCCTACGCACTGATCCGCAGGCTGGGCGAGATCAGCCCCGCCTCACCCGCGGGCACCCGCTTCCACCACCTGGGGGAGGGGGCGTGCATCGCCTTTCCGCAGGGCGCCATCTTCGGCGACCCCTGGATCTCCGTCGGCGCGCACACCCTGATCGGCACCCATGTGTCGATCTCTGCGGGTTTCGTGCCGGGACTCGAACTGGGACCCGACGTCATCGTCCGGATCGGCGCGAGCTGCTCCATCGGCAGGGGCAGCCACATCGTCGGCCACCAGTCGATCTCGATCGGCGACGACGTCTTCACCGGGCCCTACGTCTACATCACCGACCAGAACCACACCTACGCCGAGATCGACGCGCCGATCGGCCGGCAGTGGCCGGAGAACAGCGCCGTCGAGATCGGTGACGGCTGCTGGCTGGGCACCGGGGCGATCGTGCTGCCGGGGACGAAGCTGGGCCGCAACGTGGCGGTGGCCGGCGGCGCGGTGGTGCGCGGCGAGTTCCCCGACAACTGCGTCATCGCGGGCGTCCCCGCGAAGATCGTCCGCCGGTACGACCCGGAGGAGGGCTGGCAGCCGCCGCTGAAGAACAAGCCGCAGCTCATCACCGCCGAGGAGCTGGCGCTGCTGTCGGTGGCCGGGATGAGCGGGCTCCAGGAGCTCCAGGACAAGATGCGCGAGCAGGACTCCGCGCCCGAGCCGCCCGCGCCGGGCCGGGACTCCCCCCGCGAGCAGACCGGCTAACGGCCCAGGTACTTCCTGCCGGGCTTCGGGTCGCTCTCGGCGCCCAGGCCCGTCAGGACGTCGGTGACGGTCGCCAGCGTGAAGCCCTTGCGCTTGGCCGCGCGCAGGATCTCGGGCACGGCCTCCACGGTCGTCGGGTGGATGTCGTGCATCAGGATGATCGCGCCCCGGTGCATGCCGCGGATGGCGCGGCGGGCCACGACGCGGCTGCTCTTGTCGCGCCAGTCGTCGGTGTCGACGCTCCAGAGGATCACCGCCATGCCCTCCTCGCGCGCCTCCTTCTGCACCCGCCCGTCGGTGGCGCCGTAAGGAGGGCGGAACAGGGTCGGCCCGAAGCCGAGGATGCGCTCGATGGCCCGGCTGGTGCCCTCCATCTCCCGGTGGATCGTCTTGCCGGAGACCGCGGTGAGCTGGAGGTGGTGCTGGGTGTGGTTGCCGATCTCGTGCCCGTCCTCGGCGGCGCGCAGCACACTGGCGGGGAAGCGCTCGGCGTTCGGGCCCATCACGAAGAACGTCACCTTCGCGTTGTTCTTGGCGAGCATCTCCAGCAGCCCGTCAGTGAAGGGCCCCGGGCCGTCGTCGAAGGTGAGGGCGACGCACTTCAGCTTCTTGCAGTCCGTCTTGGGCCGCTCGAAGCTGGGCGGCAGCGTCGGGAGCGGACTGGGGGAGACGGTGGCCCCCGGCCGCCGTCCGGCCTCGGCGGAGGTCCGCTCCACCGTGCGGTCACCCCGCACCGAACCACCCGACAGCAGCAGCATCAGCACCGCCAGTCCGGCGACGCCGATCGCCCGCCTCCTGCCCCAGCGCACAGATCCCCGCATTCCTCGCGGTCACCACGAACCATCGGAGTCTAGAGCGCTACCGCCACAAACGGTGAAGAACTTTCAAAGCCGACATAGTGCAGGCCGGATCCGCAAGGGACCCGGCCTGCACCGATACGACTTATGCGTTCGTCGAGCGCTTCCGACGATACGGACGGTCACCGCCGCCGGAGGAGGAGTTGCCTCCCGCGTGCCGGTTGGCGCGGTAGGGCCGGCCCTTGCCGCCCTCGCGGTCGCCGCGCTCCCGGAAGGGACGGCCGCCGCGGTCGTCATCGCGGGTGTGGGAACCGGCGTTGCCGCCCTCGAAGGAGTCGCGGTCGCCGCGGTAGGGACGGCTCCCGCCCTCGGGCGAACCGCCCTCGCCGTCGCGGAACCGCCGCGGGCCTCCCCTGCGGTGGCCGCCACGGCCGCCGCCGAAGCCGCCCTGGCGCCGCGACGAGCGCTTCTCCTGCTCGGGGATGATCGGCTCGGTGATGGGCTCTCCCGACGGCTCACGCGCGCCGGTCAGCGCGACCAGTGCCGGGTCCATCGAGGTGACCTTCAGCCGCTCGGCGTGGATGCCCGCGCGGCGCATCATCGAGGTCGTCGCCCGGAGCTGGTGGGAGAGCACCATGGTGACGACGGTGCCCTTCTCCCCCGCCCGCGCGGTACGCCCGGCGCGGTGCATGTAGTCCTTGTGGTCGGCCGGCGGGTCGACGTGCAGCACCAGGCTGACGTCGTCCACGTGGATGCCGCGCGCGGCGACGTCCGTGGCGACCAGGACGCTGATGCGGCCCTCGCGGAACTCCGCGAGGGTCCGGGTGCGCAGGTTCTGCGACTTGCCGCCGTGCAGGCCGGCCGCGCGCACGCCGACCGCGGTGAGCTGCTTGGCGATCCGGTCGACACCGTGCTTGGTGCGGGCGAACAGGATCGTCCTGCCCTGCCGGTTGGCGATCTCGGCGGTGATGGTGTTCTTCTCCTTCGGCGGGACCAGGAGAAGGTGGTGCTCCATCGTGTCGACCGGGTCGTCGAT
This sequence comes from Actinomycetes bacterium, assembly GCA_023425615.1. Classification (GTDB taxonomy): domain Bacteria; phylum Actinomycetota; class Actinomycetes; order Streptosporangiales; family Streptosporangiaceae; genus Actinocorallia. The sequence goes on along the minus strand of JAFACJ010000201.1, from coordinate 3,970 downwards.
CTCGCTGAGCGCGTGGGTGACCGGGTCGTGGAGGTACTTGTCGACCAGCACGTCGACCTCGCGGTCGAGGGTGGCGGAGAAGAGCATCCGCTGCCCGCCGGGACGCACCTCGTTCAGGATGTCGGTGACGTCGGGCAGGAAGCCCATGTCGGCCATGTGGTCGGCCTCGTCCAGCACCGCGATGCGCACCTCCGACAGGTCGCAGGCGCCCTGGCGCATGAGGTCCTTCAGCCGACCCGGGGTGGCCACCAGGATCTCCACGCCGCGGCGCAGCGCGTCGATCTGCCGGGGCATCGAGGTCTGGCCGATGACCGTCTTCATGCGCAGCCCGACGGCGCGGCCGAGCGGCTCCAGGTTGGTCTGCACCTGCTGTGCCAGTTCGCGGGTGGGCACCAGGATGAGGCCGAGCGGCTTCTTGGGCTTGGCCTGGCGGTGCGCCAGCAGGGTGAGCAGTGGCAGGCCGAAGCCGAGCGTCTTGCCCGAGCCGGTCTTACCGCGGCCGAGGATGTCACGGCCGGCCAGCGCGTCGGGGATGGAGGCGGCCTGGATGGGGAACGGGTGGGTGATGCCGTTGCGGGCCAGCGCGTCCACCAGGGCGGAGGGCAGACCGAGTTCGGCGAAGGAGGGCAGGTTCTCTTCTTCCATGGCAGGGGCGGACAGGGCAGGGGAGACGTCTGACACGTACTACCTTCCGAGAGGGGGGCACGTCTCGGGAGGCCCCCCGTGCCTGATGCACGCACATGGTAAGAGGGTCGCTGCAAGGACGAGCCCGGCGGCCGACGGGCGGCACACCGTGAGATTGGTGAACACTGAACTAACGCCGTGAAAACAGGCTTTATGCCATTGTTTTCCACAACGGCTCTTCAGCATACCCGCCGCAGGCCCGGAGCTAAGCCGTTCCGGCCTCTCGCGCCCCCCTGGCGCGCCTCGCGATCAAGGTGTTCACCTGGCCGTTCGGCTGGGCGCCCGGCGGCAGGCCGAGATGGCCGGGTGAGGAAGATGACGATCTCCCGCAGCTCGACGACCAGGGCCGTACGGCATCCGGACGCCCGGCGGGCGGCGCGTCCGGCGACTCGGCTCCACCACGAAGCGCAGACCGTCGCGCAAAATCAGTGCGGGAACGGCGACAGGCGAGCCGGCGCCCGAGATAATGGATCTACACGCGGCCATGGCCAAGCAGCGGCGGCGGTGTCGTGGAGACGTGCGCTCGCCGCACCGAGTGGTGACTTCCCCGGGCCACTCGGGAGCGACCTGCCTCTGTTCCGCTTCACCGCACCGCCCGCGCCACGAGCCGCTCGGCGGCGCCCGCGTCACGATGACACCCGACGGCCACGCCGGAGACGACGAACGCCCCGGCCTCCGGAGAGGCCAGGGCGTCGGATGTGGAGCCGTGGGGACTCGAACCCCATACCTCTTGTATGCAAAACAAGTGCTCTACCTGGTGAGCTACGGCCCCTTGGTCAGCGGAGCCAGCGTACCGGGGAACGGGGCTGGTCGCGAACGGGTTTCCGGCAGTGAAACGGCGCCGCTGATGGTCAGACGGCGCCGGTTCCCGTCAGCGCGTCATTCGGTGGAGGTGGCTTCCGTCCACAGGTCCAGCTCGGCGCGGTCCTGCTGGAGGCGCTTCCAGATGGCGAAGCCGCCGAGGCCGAGAATGGCGAGCACGAGAAGCTTTTTCATGATGAGGACCCCTTCACCGTCGACAGTGGTCGGAACTCAAACCTAGCAACGTCTGAACACTATCGAACGTCCCCTCGGCCTTACCGGCGGGAGCGTCTTATCACGGACACCGGCGGCGGCGTGAGACCCCGCACGTTGCAGGAATGAACGCGGACCGCCACTCTCTCATAAGAGGAGACCGTCGCGTCTCATAAAAGGAGACCGTCACGGTGAGCTCACCGAGGGCGATCCGCGTAGCGGCCGACCAGATGGAGGGCCGCCTCCATACCGGCGTCCTGCATCCCCTCCGCGTGGGATGAGGCGTCAGCGGGTGACGAGGCGGACGACCGCGGCGAGCCGGTCGGCTGCCTCGGCGTAGGACGTGTAGCCCATGCCCGCCTGCAGGAGTGCGCCGGCGTAGGCCATCTCCAGCGCGTCGAGGATCACCGGATCCTCCCGGCCCAGCGCGTCGATCAGCCGGCCGCGGATGTTCCTGATGATCCGCAGCCGCAGCTCCTGGACGTCGGGATCGGACGCGAGGACGGCGGTGGTGCAGGCGGCGGCCAGTTCGGGCTCCTCCGCGACGAGCAGGAGGATCCCTCGCAGCGCCTCGGCGGCGTCGCCCTCGGCGGCGGGCAGCTCCTTCAGTCGGCGCCAGAACACCTCGGTGATCAGATGGTTCTTGGAGGCGAAGTAGGTGTACGCCGTCGCCGGCGCCACCCCCGCCCGGCGCGCGACGTTCCGGACGGTCAGCCCGTCGTAGCCCGTCTCCCGCACCTCGGCGACCGCCGCCTCGGTCAGCTTGCGGACGGTACCGGCCTGGCGTTCGGTCAGCCTCCGGCGGGTGGACTCATGCACGGACACGTGTCCAGACGCTATCAGCCGCACCCGTGCACCAGGCAGTCGTCCACCACCGGCCTGATACCGCGAAACAACCTCCCGGCCAGGACGACCAGCTCGTCACGCAGCTCATCCCCGCCCTCCCCGGCGAGGGCACGGCGCACACCCGTCTCATAGACGGTGCGATAGGCGGCCACGACCACCGCCGCCGCCATCCGGTTGCCCGGCGCGACGGGATCCGTCCCGACGACCTCCGCGAAGAGCCCGGCGACGAGCCCCTCCACCTCCTGCACGAACTCCCGGATCCTGGCCTTGAGAGCCGGCGACTCCCACACGACCTCCCAATACCGGGCGAAAGTAGGCCGTTCCACATACCCGCTGAGCTGATCGCCTTCGGCCAGCAGCCGCACCAGCAGCTCCCGCACCGCGTCGACCGGATGCACGCCCGGCGCCCGCTCCCGCACCGCCCTCCCGATCAACTCCAGCGCCTCAGGAAGCCGATCGAGGAACAGATCCTCTTTATGCGGAAAATAGTTGAACACCGTCTTCGCCGAGACCTCGGCCGCCTCCGCCACCTCCCCGACCGTGACGGCCTCGAACCCCCGCTCCAAGAAGAGCCGCGTAGCCGCATCGGAGATCAGCTGCCTGGTCTCCTTCTTCTTGCGCTCCCGCAACCCGTCTTCCACCTTTTCACCCTAAGACCCCGCACCTTCCCCCTCCCACCCCGCCAACCCCCTCACCAGGCACCCCACGCAGCGAACACCCCTACCCGCCGAACTCCTCCGCCCCCAGACGCCCTACTCCCAGACGTCTCCCCGACGAACTCCTCCATCGACGAACGCCCCGCCCAGGTGCCCATCGGGTAGACGTCCCCGGCGAACTCCTCCGCTCCCGATGCCCTGCCTGATGAGAGTCCCCATCCGGCAGGTTCCTCCGCCGGACATCCGGACATCCCTGGCGAACCCCTGCCAGCGGACACCCCGTCCATTGGACGTTCCCCTTGGCGGACTCCTCCGCCAGGCAGGCGTCCCCTCTAACGGGCGTCCTCATCCGGCGGATCCTCCGTCTGATACCGCAGCGACAGGTTGCCGAGGCCGAGGCTCCGACCAGCGGCGATACCGGTCGGCATGCGGGTCTCGGCGCCACACTCGGCCCTGTGGCCGGCTGCTTCGTAAACGATCTCGTAGACCTGTCGTTGCAGTACTAACGGATGTCCCGCGCGATAGGCGTCTCGCTCAGCGAGCGGGGTGTCCTCATCAGCGGGCTCTCGGCCGAGATGACGGGATGCCCTCGCCAGCAGGCCCGACCAAGATGACGGATGCCCTCGCCAGCAGGCTCGACCAAGCGACGGGACGCCCTCGCCAGCAAGCTAGGCCGAGGCGACGGGACGCCCTCATCGACAGGCCCGACCAAGGTGACGGGGTCCTGGGCGCCCCGTGGCGGGGGGCCCGGACGGGCGGGGAGCGGGCGG
>JAFACJ010000191.1 GCA_023425615.1 Actinomycetes bacterium | reverse complement strand
CTGCCGGTCTGAGCCGGGTTTTATCAACCAGATGGTTGAGAACGGGGGTGCCGTCGTCTAGGCTGTTAGTCAACCAAATGGTTGAGGACAAGAGGAGGCAGGGTGGCCGAGGAGCGGCTCTCCCGGGTTTTCGCGGCGCTCTCCGATCCGACGCGGCGCGACATCGTGGCGCGGCTGGCGGAGGGCGACGCGACGGTCGGCCAGCTCGCGGAGCCCTACGGGATGTCGGTGCAGGCGGTGTCCAAGCACATCAAGGTGCTGGAGGACGCCGGCCTCGTCAGCCGCACCCGCGACGCCCAGCGCCGCCCCTGCCACCTGGAAGCCGAGGTGCTCGACCTCATGACCGGATGGATCGAGCGTTACCGCCGCCGCGCGGAGGAGCGCTTCCGGCGCCTGGACGCCGTGCTCGCGGCCATGGACGACACGCAGGACACCACAGATCAGCAAGGAGTCGCATCATGAGCGTGAAGACCCACGAGACCAGCATCGAAGCCGCCCCTGACCTGCCCACCATCCGCATCGTGCGCGACTTCGACGCCCCGCGCGAGCGCGTCTACCGCGCCTGGACCGACCCCGCGCTCGTCGCCCGCTGGATGGGTCCCAAGAGCGTGGAGATGCGGATCGACCTGTGGGACCTGCGCACCGGCGGGAGCTGGCGCTACGCGTCGCTCATGGGGGGCGAGGAGGTCGCCTCCTTCTACGGCTCCTTCCACGAGGCGCGGCCGAACGAGCGGCTCGTCCAGACCTTCACCTACGAGGGCTTCCCCGACGGCGTCTCCCTGGAGACCGCCTTCTTCGAGGACCTCGGCGACGGCAGGACCCGTGTCACCTGCCTGTCGGTGGTGGAGAGCATGGAGATCCGCGACCAGATCCTCGCCAGCGGCATGGAGACCGGCGTCTTCGAGGGCTACGAGAAGCTCGACGCCCTCCTCGCGGCGGAGTGACACCACCGGAACGCCCCGGGCACCATGCGGTGCCCGGGGCGTTCCTCCGGCCCGGCGAGGGGATCAGTCGTCGTTCCCGTCCTCGGACTCGTGGTCGCCGTGGCGGTCTCCGTGATCGTCGTCGTGGTCGGCCACGGTCTTGGTGACCTTGCCGTTCGCCGCGTCGACGAAGACCTTGTGCTCGGCGCCGTTGCCGTCGCGGATCTCGACCTCCCAGGCGGCTTGACCGTGCTCGTCCTCCAGTTCCACCGAGGTCACGGTGCCGGAGACCGAGCCGGTGGCGGTGGCCGCCGCCTGAGCCGCGGTGACCTTGGCCGCCTTCAGCGCGGCCGCCTCGGCGGCGTCCTCGGAGTCCTCTCCCTTATCGCGCTTGTCCCCCTTGTCGTGGGAGCCGTCGTCCTGGGTGACCTTGCCAGCGGCGTCGACCCGAACCTCCCGCTGCTCTCCCGTGTCGGTCAGCAGCTCGACCTCCCAGACGGAGCCGTGCTCCAGATCCGCGGACTCGACCGTGCCCCCGGCCGCCTCCTGCGCCTTGGCGATCGCCTGGTCGACGGTCAGGGCGTTCGCGGCCGGCTTCTCCTCCGTGGAGGCCGCGGCGGGCTTCTCGCCCGGTGAGGTGGTGCCCTCGTCGGCCATGGCGGCGGCGGTCCCGCCGCCCAGGGCGACGAAGCCGGCGGCGGCGAGCATGATCAGGGTCCTCTTCTTCATGGTTTGCCTTCCCTTTCTGTCGAGGTGAACCCACCTTGCCTGAGGGCCGCTGAAGGTCGGCTGAAGCAGCCTGAAGGTCGCTTCAGGTGCGATTTGGCAAGCTGGTCGATATGAGACTGCTGATCGTGGAGGACGAGCGGCGCCTTGCCCTCTCGCTGGCACGGGGCCTCATCGCCGAGGGTTTCACGGTGGACGTCGTTCACGACGGAACCGAGGGGCTGCACCAGGCGATCGAGGAGGAGTACGACCTGATCGTCCTGGATGTGATGCTGCCGGGCATAAACGGCTACCGGATCTGCTCGGCGCTGCGCGCCGCGGGCGAGGAGACGCCGATCCTCATGCTCACCGCCAAGGACGGCGAGTACGACGAGGCCGAGGGCCTCGACGTCGGCGCCGACGACTACGTGACCAAGCCGTTCTCGTACGTCGTCCTGCGGGCGCGCATCCGCGCCCTGCTCCGCCGCCGCACCCGGGCCGGCTCGCCGTCGATCACGATCGGGGACCTGGTCGTGGAGCCCGACGCCCAGCGCGTCCTCCGCGACGGCGAGGAGGTCGTGCTGACCGCCCGGGAGTTCGCCGTCCTCGAACACCTGGCCCTCCACGCCGATCAGGTCGTCTCCAAGCGGGAGATCCTGGAGCACGTGTGGGACTCGGCGTACCGGGGCGACCCCAACGTGGTGGAGGTCCACATCAGCGCGCTGCGCAGGAAGCTGGACCTCCCCTACGGCCGCAGGTCGATCGTGACGGTGCGCGGTGCGGGCTACCGGCTGACGGCCGGAGGCTGAGGTGAACTGGAGGTCGGTACGGGCCAGGACCACGCTGGGCGCGACAGCCGTCGTCGCGCTCGTCCTGGTGGTGACGGGCCTGATCGTGGTCCGTTCGCTGAGCGGCGATCTGATGCGCACCGCCGATCTGGCGGCGGAGGTCGGCGCCCGCAGGGTCGCCTCCCAGATCGCCAACGGTACGTCTTTCGCCGACCTTCAGCTTCCTGACGAGGACGAACCGGTCGAGGTGGTCGACACCGAAAACGGCGTCCTGGCGGCCACCGAGCATCTGACGTCCATCGCGGGTGTGCCGGGGACGACCTCACGGCGGCACGGAGGGGACGGCGACGACCGCCGTGGCAAGGACGATGACGACGAGCCTGCGAAAGGGGAGGTCTCCAACCGGGCGTCCTTCAGCACGCGCGCGGCCACGGTCGGCGGAGAGACCGCCGAATACCGGTTCGCCGCGGTGGAGGCCACCAGCCCTAAGGGCGTGACGGTCCTGGTCTACGCGGGGACGGAGCTGACCGGCACCCACAACGCCGTCGCGGCCACCGTCCGCTCCATGCTCCTCGGGCTGCCGCTGGTGCTGCTCGTCGTCGCGGCGGCCACCTGGCTCGTCACCCGCAGGGCCCTGCGCCCGGTGGAGGCGATCCGCGGCGAGATGGCGTCGATCACCGAGGCCGGCGACCTGGCACGCCGGGTGCCCGTGCCCGGATCCCGCGACGAGATCGCCCGGCTGGCGGAGACCACCAACCGGACGCTGGCGGCGCTGGAGTCCTCGATCGAGCAGCAGCGGCGCTTCGTCGCCGACGTCTCGCACGAGCTGCGCAACCCGATCGCCTCGCTGCGCACCCAGCTGGAGGTGGCGCTCGAACACCCCTCGCTCCTCGACCTCCCCGGCGCGGTCGAGGACGTGCACCGGTTGCAGCAGCTCGCGGCGGACCTGCTCCTGCTGGCCCGCCTCGACGCGGGGGAGTCGCGCCTTCCGGAGGGCGACCTGTCCCTGACGGAGCTGGTCTCGGCCGAGCTGGCGGCCCGCCCGGCCACCGACCGCGTGCCGGTCACCGCCGACCTCGCCGAGGGCGTGCGGGTCAGGGGTCGCGCCAGGCAGCTCGCCCGCGCGCTGGCCAACCTGCTGGACAACGCCCAGCGCCACGCCCGCACCTCGGTGACCGTGACGCTGGGCGTACGGGACGGCCGCGCCGTCCTGCGGGTCGCCGACGACGGCGAGGGCGTACCGGCCGCCGACCGGGAGCGGATCTTCGGCAGGTTCGTCCGCCGCGACGACGCCCGCACCCGGGACGAGGGCGGCGCCGGCCTGGGCCTGGCCATCGCACGGGAGATCGCCCAGTCCCACCACGGCACCCTGCGCGCCGTGGAACCGGCGACGAGGGGCGCCGTCTTCGAACTCGTCCTCCCCTTGGGCTCCGCCGGATGACCCGGGCGGCGTGCGGTCAGGGCGCCAGGGTGACGGGCAGCTCGGTGAAGCCGCGGAAGACCAGGCTGGTGCTGCGGACGGGCGGTCCGGCCGGCGCGCAGCGCGGGTAGCGGGTCACCAGCCGCCGGAGGAAGACCTCGGCCTCCAGCCGGGCCAGGTGGGAGCCGAGGCAGAAGTGGGGTCCCGCGGCGAAGGCCAGGTGCGGGGTGGCGCGGGTGAGGTCGAGCCGGTCGGGTTCGCGGTGCTGCGCCGGATCGCGGCCCGCGGCGCCGAGCAGGGTCAGCACCACCTGGCCCGGTTCCAGTTCGGCGCCGAGGAAGTAGGCGGGCTCCAGCACGGACCTGGCGTCCACCTGGACGGGGGTGTCGTAGCGCAGGAACTCCTCCACCGCGCCCGGCGCCAGCGAGGGGTCGGCCAGCAGCCTGGCGAACTGGTCGGGATGGGTGAACAGGGCGTGCAGGGCGTTGCCCAGCAGATGGGTCGTGGTCTCCGAACCGGCGCCGAACAGCAGGAAGGCGGTCTCCACCATCTCGGCCTCGGTGAGCGCGTCGTCGGCGCGCGACGCGGCGAGCCGGGAGAGCAGGTCGTCCTCCGGATGGGCGCGCTTGGTCTTCAGGAGCCCGGCGAGATAGTCGATCAGGGTGGTCTGCGCGCTCAGCGCCCGGTCCAGGGCCTCGGGCGCGGAACCCGGCTGGTAGACGGCGCCCAGGTCGCGGACGAGGGGGAGCAGGGCGGCGTGGTCCTCCTCCGGGAGGCCCAGCAGGTCGGCGATCACGGCACCGGGCAGGACCAGCGCCACCTCCTCGACGAAGTTCCCGCCGGGCCGGCCGGCGAGAGCGTCGAGGCAGGCGTCGACACGGGCGCCGACCGCCGCGCGGAGCGCCTCGACATGGCGTCCGGCGAAGGCCGAGGAGACGAGGCGGCGCAGCCTGGTGTGGTCGGGCGGATTGGCGAACAGCATGCTGTCCTGGACCATGCGCAGGGACAGGAACAGCTCGTCCCTGGAGACGGCGGTCAGGTCGAAGCCGAGCAGTTCGCCGCCCTTGCCGAGGGACCGGTGGCGGAGCGCGGCGTCGCAGTCGGCGTGGCGGGTGAGCACGAGGGTGCCGTCGGAGGTGAGCAGGACCGGTGCCCTCTCGCGCAGCCGGCGGTATCCGGAGTAGGGGTCGGCGTGCAGGGGGTCGAGCATGATCTCCTGGAAGAGCCGTTCGGCCTCGGGGTCGGTGCGCGGCCGGTGCGCGGTGCCCATATGGCGGTTCTCCTGTCGGGGCGGGGAGGTAC
>JAFACJ010000174.1 GCA_023425615.1 Actinomycetes bacterium | reverse complement strand
GTCCGCACAGGTGAAGGATTCGAAGGTCTCGACATGGACGCGTCCGGGCCCGTCGGGGGCCTCGCCGGCGGGCTCCGCCTCGATGAACCACCGCTGGGTGAAGACGCTCCCGTCGGAGCTGACGCAGACGGGGCCGTGCGGTGTGATGTCCAGCCGCGTGCAGGCCGCCGCGAGGTCGCCGATGAGCTTCAGCAGATCGGCCTTGGAGCCGATCCCGCCGGGAAGCTGCGGGTCCTGGAGCCGCATGTCGTCCGCGAGCAGGCCGGACAGCGCGGTGACGTCGCCGGACCTGCGCGCCTCGGTGTAGACGGTGCGGAACTCCTCCCGCCAGGACGGTGCGGTCATGGCTAGAGCAGCCCCGCCGCGTTGCTGCCGTCGATGCGCATCGCGGCGTCCTTGGCGTTGAAAGGGCCCTTGATCATGAAGCCGAGGTCGACGGGCAGCACATGGCCGGTGATGGCGCGGGACTCCTCACGGCAGAGCCACACCACGGCGTTGCTGACCTCCTCGGGCTCGATCCAGGGGCGCTCGATCAGGTTGAGGTCCTGGAAGATGGGGGCGGCGTCCTGCTCGGTGGCGTCCTCGCGGCCGGTGAACAGGCGGAACAGGACGGGGTTCAGCGCCAGGTCGGTGCGGACCGCCGAGGGCGCGACGGCGTTGACCCGGATGTTGTGGTAGGCGAGTTCGAGCGCCAGGCACTGCATGATGCCGACGACGCCGTACTTGGCGGCGCCGTAGTGCACGTGGTTGGGGTAGGGGGTCAGCCCGGCGCAGGAGGAGGTCAGGACGATGGATCCGCCGCGGCCAGCTTCGATCATCGGGCGCAGGGCGGGGCGGATCGTGCGGAAGACGCCGGTCAGGTTGACGCCGATCACGTCGTCCCATGCCTCGTCGGGCATGTCGATCGTCGGGTCGATGGAGTCGATGCCGGCGTTGGCGACCACGATGTCGATGCGGCCGAACCGCTCCATGGCCTGCTCGACCACCGCTGAGGTCTGCGCGGAGACCCGCGCGTCGGCCTTGACGGCGAGCATCTCGCCGCCCGCCTCCTCGACCAGCCGGACGGTCTCCCGCAGATCGCTCTCGGTCGACATCGGGATCTTGGTGGTCGGGATCTGCTCGCAGATGTCGAATCCGACGATCTTGGCTCCGGCCTTGGCCAGCGCGAGCGCGTGAGAGCGGCCCTGGCCGCGCGCGGCACCGCTGATCAGTGCGACCTTGCCCGTGAAGTCAGTCATGTGTTCCGGTTCCTTCCATGGTTGTCGCCAGGTGCCGGCCCTGGCTTCGTGAGTCGCGTTCGACGCAGGCGATGAGGTGGTCGGTCCCGGTCGCGGCGGCGAGCGCGGGAACGCCCTCCCCGCACGCGTCGGTGGCGATGGGGCAGCGGGTGCGGAACGCGCAGCCGCGCGGCAGGTCGATGGGGCTCGGGATCTCGCCGCGCAGCACGCTGAATCCGGCCAGGCGCTCGGGGTCGGGGAACAGCACCGACCCGAGCAGGGCCTCGGTGTAGGGGTGGGCACGGAGGCGGAACACCTCTTCGGCCTCGCTCATCTCCACGACGCGGCCGAGGTACATCACGGCCACCTGGTGTGCCAGCGACTCGACGATCGCGAGGTCGTGGGTGATGAACAGGTAGGAGACGCCGGTCGCCTGCTGGACCTCGTGCAGGGCCCGCATGACCTCCGCCCGTGCGATGGGGCTCAGCGCCGAGGTGGGCTCGTCGAGCACGATGAAGCGGGGCCGCGTCACCAGCGCCCGGGCGATGCCGACCCGCTGCCGCGCGCTGCCGCTGAGGTCGTGCGGACGGGTCCGGCTCGTGATGTCGCCCAGTCCGACCGTCTCCAGCGCTTCCATCGCCCGGCGGAGGCCGTCCGCGGCGGATTCCTCAAGCCCGAGCCGCTTCAGCGGTTCGCGGACGGTCGCCAGGACCGTCTTGGTGGGGTTCAGCGAGTCGTAGGGGTCCTGGAACACGGCCTGGACACCGGCGCGGTAGTCCCGGTACTCCTGGCGGTTCATCCCGGCGAGCGGCCTGCCCTGGTAGAGGATGTCGCCCGACGTGGGTTTCAGCAGGTCGAGGATCATGCGCCCGATCGTGCTCTTGCCCGATCCGCTCTCCCCGACCAGCGCGACCGTCTCGCCGGGCCGGAAGCTCAACGAGACGTCGTTGACCGCCTGGACGACCTTCTTCGTGCCCTTGACGGGGAAGTGCCGGACGAGGTCCCCGCATTCGAGGACGAACTCGCCGGGGTCCGCGGCTCGCTTCCCTGCCCTCTTGTCATCCATCTCGGACCTCCCTTCAGAATCCGCGCGCGGCTGCGAGCAGGGCACGGCTGACGTCCGTCTCCGGGTCGCGGAACAGTTCGTTCACCGGCCGTTCCTCGACCACCTCGCCGGCGTCGAGGATGACGACCCGGTCGCAGAACCGGGCCACGATGCCCAGGTCGCGGGTCGCCAGCACCAGCGCCCGGTTCTCGCGGGACCGCACGGTCGACTCGATGAGCTCCAGGACCTGCGCCTGGATGGTGACGTCCAGCCCGGCGGTCGGCTCGTCGGCGATGACGATGTCGGGGTCGCAGATCAGCCCGACCGCGATGACGACGCGCTGGGCCATGCCGCCGCTGAGTTCGTGCGGGTAGGCGTCGAGCCGGCGCACCGGGTCGGGGATGCCGACCGCGGTGAACATCTCCAGTACCTGTTCGCGTGCCTCCGCCTTGGAGAGCGGCTTGTGGGCGCGCAGGATGTTGGCGACCTGCCTGCCCACGGGCAGCATCGGATGCAGCAGCCCGTGCGGGTTGGATCCGATGAAGCCGATCCGCCCGCCGCGGATCCTCTGGAGCGGCTTCGGCTCCGCCTTCAGCAGGTCCTCGCCCTCGAACACGACATGACCGCTGGTGACGGCGGCCGGGGACCGCAGCGTGTGGGTGAGCGTCGAGACCAGCAGCGACTTTCCGGCACCGGAGTCCCCGACGACACCGACGATCTCCTGGGGCGCCAGCGCCAGGTCGATCGGGCCCAGGGTGAAGTGACGGTCGCCGCCTCCATCGACCCGCAGATCGCGGACGTCGAGCACGATGTGGTCAGCCACGACGGCTCCTCGCTTCGTTGGCGGCGGTGATGCCGTTGGAGACCAGGGCGAACGACACGACGGTGAGGGCCAGCACGACGCCCGGGAAGATCACGGGCCACCACTGGCCGGTGAACATGCCGCCGGCCGCGTCGCCGATCATGACCCCCCATTCGGCGGTCGGGGGCTGCAGGCCGGCTCCGACGAAGCTGACGCCCGCCACCAGGATGATCGACATGCCCAGGGTCACCGACATCTGCGCGAGGATCGGCGCCATCGAGTTCGGCAGGATGTGCGCGAAGATCACCTGGCGCGGGCGGCAGCCGGAGACCCGTGCTGCGTCGACGAACGTCCGGTTCCGCAAGGTCTGCGTCTGGCTGAACATCAGCCGCGCGTAGATCGGCGCGTTGACGACGGCCAGGACGGCGATGATGTTGGGGACGGACCCTCCGACGATGCCGAGCAGGCACATCGCGAGGATGAAGAAGGGGAACGCCTGCACGACGTCCAGGACGCGGCTGATGAGCTCTCCCACGAACCCCGGCGCGTAGCCGGCCAGGGCGCCGAGCGGGACGCCCAGCAGCGCCGCCAGCAGGGTGCCGACACCGGCGAGCAGCAGGTCGATCCGTGGTGCGTAGATCACCCGGGAGAAGACGTCAAGACCGGACCGGTCGGTGCCGAACCAGTACCCCGAGGACGGTTCGAGCAGGGCGGGACCGACCACGCGCTCGGGGTCGTACGGTGCCAGCAGGGGAGCCAGCACCGCGACGGCCAGCACGATCCCGACGGCCACCAGGCCGATCACGAGTTGCGGGTTGCGCTTCAGCGCCGACTTCGGCGACCGCTTCGCCGGGGGCCGGCCCTTGGAGATGGGCGAGGTCGCGGTCATCGGGTACCCCCCGTCACGCGTACCCGTGGATCGATCCAGGCGTGCAGGAGGTCGATCACGAGGTACACCAGTAGCGATAGCAAGGCGGCGAGCAGGACGACTCCCTGCAGTGCCGACCAGTCGGCGTTCTGCACGGCCTGGACCGCGTACTGGCCGACACCGCCCCAGCTGAAGATCTGCTCCGTGAGGACCGCGCCGGCGATGAGCACCGTGTACCAGACGCCGGCCAGCGTGATGATCGGCGGAAGCGCGCTGCGGAGCGCGTAGCCGACGATCTGCCTCTGCGGCAGCCCGTTGGCCTTGGCCAGGGTGGTGTAGCCGGATTTCAGGGAGTCGTCGACGCTGCTGCGGACCATCCGCAGGATCGGCGCGGTGTTGATGAAGACCAGCGTGAGCACCGGCAGGAGGAGGTGGTCCAGATGGCTGAGCAGCACCGGGAAGTCCAGCGTGAGCAGGGAGTCCACCAGCACCGAGCCGGTGATCACCGACGGGTCGAACGCCTGGTCGTACTGGCCGACCGGGGCGACGGCGATCGGGAAGGTGTAGTAGAGGAGGAAGACCACGATCATGCCGAACCAGAAGTCCGGCACGGCTCCGGCCATGAGGGAGTAGACGTAGCTGATCTTGTCGCCGATGCGCGTCATGACGTTCCTGGTCAGGCCGCCGACCAGCCCCAGCGTCAGCGCCAGGACCATCATGATGACGAACGAGACCGAGATCAGCTCCAGCGTCGCCGGGGCGCGCTGGACGATGTCGTCGAGGACGGGCTGACCGGTCGTCCACGACGTGCCCAGGTCTCCGTGCAGGATCCCCTTGAGGTAGCGGCCGAACTGCGCGAGCCACGGATCGTTCAGCCCGAGCTCCCGCTCCAGTTGCGCGACCGCCTCCTCGGTGGCGCTGCTGCCCAGCTGGGCCCGTGCCTGGTTACCGGGGGTGAGCCTGGTGAGCAGGAAGCTGACGAAGCAGATGAGGAACATCTGGGGGACGAGCAGCGCCAGGCGTTTGCCGATAAATTTGATCATCGTTTTCCCGACTCTTCGTCGCCGGTGCGGCCGGCCCCCTTCCGGAGACCGGCCGGTCCGGCGTCAGGCCAGTTCGAGCTCTTCGAACCGGAGGGTGCGCGAGGGGTAGGCGGTGACGCCCTTCACCCGCTCCCGCCGCGCGACGACGTAGTGCGGCTGGGCCAGGAAGATCGCCGGAGAGTCCTCGATGATCTGGCGCTGGAACTGCTTGGCCACCGCTTCGCGCTCGGTGCCGTCCATCGTGACGAGCAGCTTGTTCACCAGCTCGTCGGTCTCCTTGGACTCGTAGCCGGCGACATTGGCGAAAGCCGTCGAGCGGTAGTAGAGGAAGCAGTTGTAGCCGATGTCGGGTGTCAGGGCGAGGTCCTGCCAGATGGCGGCGCCCTCGTACTTCTTGCCGGTGAGCCGGTCGGTGAAGGCGGCTGCCGCCAGCTTGTTGAGCTTGAGGTCGATGCCGATCTCACGCAACGACGACTGGATCAGGATCGCGACCTGCTCGGAGACCGGCTCGCTGGAGTTGACCAGCAGTTCGCAGCTGAACCCCTTGGCGTGCCCGGCCTCCTCCAGCAGTTCGCGGGCCTTGGTGACGTTGGCGCCGTCGCCGTAAGCCCAGGCGCTCGCGTCGAAGTACGGGTAGTCGCGGCTGATGACGCCCTTCCACGGCGAGGCGTACCCCTGGTAGACGTCCTTGACGACCTTGTCGTAGGGCACCGCGTGCGCGATCGCCTGCCGGACCAGCTTGTCGTCGAACGGCTCGAACCCGTTGTTGAGCATCATGAACAGCAGCAGGAACAGCGACTCGTCGAAGTTGTCGACGACGATGCCCTTGGCGCCTTCGAGCGACTTGAGCTCGGTGGGGAGCAGGTCGCGGACGATGTCGACCTCGCCCGATCGCAGCAGCGCGATCCGGGTGCTGGAGGAGTCGACCTGCCGGTGGACCACGGTCTGCACCTTCGGCTTGCCGCGGTGGTAGCCGTCGAAGGCGGTGAACACGGTCTGCTGGCCGGGCCGGTGCTCGGTGATCGTGTACGGGCCGTGGCCGGCGTCCGACCCGTTCGCCTTCATCCATGCCTTGGCGTACGGGTCGTCCTTCGTCGCGGCGGCGCGGGACGCGACGCTGTCGAAGATGCCCCAGGCGAAGTTGTTCTGCAGCAGGATCTTGAACAAGGGGCTCGGCTTCTCGGTGGTGACCTTGAGCGTCTGCTTGTCGACCACCTTCCAGCTCCTGCGGTGCCGAGGGACCAGGCCCGCGACGAGGTTGTACACCGAGCCCAGGCTCCACAGCTGCTGGTGCCGCTCGATGGCGTAGGCGAAGTCCTCCGCGACGAGCGGGTTCCCCGAGTGGCTCTTGACGTCGTCGCGGAAGACGAGGGTCCAGGTCAGACCGTCTTCGGACACCTCGGGCTCCTCCGCCAGCAGCCGGAGTTCCCACTTGCCCGGGTCGTAGTCCGGGATACGCGAGCCGTTGTCGCCGAACGGACGGCTGGAGAACTCCACGAGCGGCTCGAAGACGTTGTTCATCGCCTCCAGCGACGCGGCTCCGATCTCGTACTCGCGGTCCAGCGAAGCCGCGAGCGCGCTCACGGCGATGGTCAGCTGACCCGCCTTGCCCGCCGTTCCCTTCTGTCCGGACGTACTCGTTCGGGAGCACGCGACGGTGCCCAGAAGGGGCAGGGTCACCACTGCCGCGGTACCCTTGAGTAGATTGCGTCGGGACATCACCTGGTGATCGGCCACGGGACCGGCCTCCTAACAAAGGGGGGTTCTGCGCGATTTCTTGGGCCCGATCCGGGGTGGGAGCGGCTCCCGGCGGACCTATCGGGTCTCAGTACCGCCGGGATGCTGGTCAGTCGAAGAGCGGTTCGTGGTTGAAGCCGGGCAGCACGAGGTGTCCCGCGTCCACCGGGACCGCGGCGCCGGTGATGTAGCGGGCGTCGGGACCGCACAGCCAGGAGACGACGTCGGCTATGGCCGCCGGCGGCAGGGCCGGCTGGTTGCGCAGCGCGTGCCACTGCCTCGTCGCCGCGAGGTACTCCTCCTCCGTCGCGTCGTCGCGGCCGAAGATCCATTTCAGGTTGGTGCTGTTGTGCCCCATGACGGTGTTCACCGTGCTGGGCATGACGGTGTTGACACGGATGCGGAACGGGCCGAACTCCAGCGCGAGGTTCTTGGTCAGGCCGAGCACCGCGTGCTTGGAGGTGGTGTAGTGCCCGATGCTCAGCCCCGGCTCCACCGCGTTGCAGGACGAGGTGATGACGATGCTTCCGCTCCGCCGCTCGACCATGTGCCGCAACGCGGGCTGGACGGTGTTGAACACCCCGGTGACGTTGATGTCCATGACCTCCGACCACTGCGCCGGGGTCAGTTCGAGGAAGGGCACCCAGGTCACGAGTCCCGCGTTCGCGCAGACCATGTCGAGCCGCCCGGTCCGCTCCACGACGTCGTCGACGAAACCGCTGACCGCGGCGTGATCGCGTGCGTCGACGATGGCGGCGATGCACCGGCGTCCCTCCGCCTCCACGAGGCGGACCGTCTCGTCCAGTTCCTCGCGGGTGGCGCCGGGGTACTGCGAGGTCTCCGGCGCGGCGCAGAGGTCGAAGACCGCGAGGTCGGCGCCCTCCCTGGCCAGGCGCAGCGCGATCTCCCGTCCCTGCCCCCGTGCCGCTCCGCTGACCAGCGCGACCTTGCCGGCGTGCCGGCCGGGCTCGAACGGCGCCTTGGCGGTATCGGTCGTACCGCTCATGCCGCCACTTCCTGTCCGACGGTCGCCAGCACCGCCTCGATGACGTCCTTCGCCGCGGGGATGAAGGCGTCCTCCAGGACCGGGGCGAACGGGACGGGGGTGTGCGGGGAGGTCACCATGCGCGGTGCTGCCTTGAGCCTGTCGAAGGCGCGGCTGGAGACCAGCCCGACGATGTCCGAGGCCACCGAGCAGCGCGGCGTGTCCTCGTCGACGACGACGAGCCGTCCGGTCCTGCCGACCGATTCCAGGATCGTCGGCAGGTCCAGCGGCGCGATCGTGCGCAGGTCGATGATCTCGGCCTCGACTCCCCTGCCGGCGAGTTCGGCAGCCGCCTTCTCTGCCGCGGAGAGCATCCGCGCGATCGTCACCACGGTGACGTCCCGGCCCTCGCGGACGACGTTGGCGCGGCCGATCGGAACGGTGTGGTCGCCTTCCGGCACCGGCCCCCTGGTCTCGTACAGCGCCTTGTTCTCCAGGAAGAACACCGGGTCCTGGTCGCGGATCGCCGAGATCATCAGCCCCTTGGCGTCGGCGGGCGTCGCCGGGGCGACGACCTTGAGGCCCGGGAAGTGCGCGACGGTCGAGTAGTGGCTCTGCGACTGGGTGCTGCCGGCGCGGGAACCCGCCCCGATCATGCTGCGGATCACGATCGGGATGCCCGCGCAGTCGCTTCCGCGCGCGTAGTGCAGCTTGGCCGCCTGGTTGATGATCTGGTCCAGGCAGACGCCCATGAAGTCGAGGAACTGCAGTTCGGTCACCGTCCGGTAGCCGGAGGTGGCGGCGCCGATCGCGGCGCCGATGAACGCCGACTCCGAGATCGGCGTGTCGATCACCCGGTCCCGCCCGAACTCGGTGACGAGTTCGCGGGTGACACCGAACACGCCGCCCCAGGCGTCGGCCCGGTCGAACCCGGGGATGGTCGCGCCTCCGGCGACGTCCTCGCCGGTGACCAGGACGCGCGGGTCACGTGCCATCTCCAGCCGGATCGCCTCATTGATCGCGTCTGCGAACGACAGAACTCTCATGCTGATCGCCTCTCTGCTCGTCTGCTCGTCTGCTCTGCGGTCAGTGGACCGTCAGGCCGTCGCGGTCGATGGTCACCGCCGGGTCCGCGTAGACGCCCTCGGTCACCGAGGCGGGGTCGGGGTAGGGTGCCGCGCGGCCGGCCTCGATCGCGTCTTCCACCTGCTCCTCGACCTCCTCCTCGATCTCGTCCTTGACGTCGGTCCAGTCCGGCTTGATCGCGGTGAGCGTCGCGTCCAGCAACCGCAGGGGGTCGCGCCCCCGGAAGTCGGACTCCACCTCGGGAAGGCGGTAGGCGCGCTTCGGCTCGCCCTCCCAGGCCCCGTGGTAGCTGTAGGTCGTCAGTTCCAGGTAGGTCGGCCCTTCGCCGGCGCGGGCCCGCTCCACCGCGCGCCCGGCGGCCTGGTAGACCGCGATCACGTCCTGGCCGTCGACCTTCTCGGAGGGCATACCGAAACCTTCGGCGCGGGCGGCGGGGGCGACGGCGGAGGAGTAGTCGATGACGGTCGCCTGGCCGAACAGGTTGTTCTCGCAGACGAACAGGATCGGCAGCTTCCACACGGCCGCCAGGTTCATCGACTCCAGCACCGTGCCCTGCTGCGCGGCACCGTCGCCGAAGAACACGGCAGCCACTTCGTCGGTGCCGGCCAGCTTGGTGGCCTGGGCGAGTCCGAGCGCGATCGGGGCGCCCGCCCCGACGATCCCGCCGCTGGCCACATGTCCCACCCGCCGGTCGGCCAGGTGCATGGACCCGCCCTTGCCCGCGTTGGTACCGCCCGCCCTGCCGTACAGCTCGATCATCATGGCCGCGGGACCGACGCCCTTGGCCAGCGCGTGGCCGTGGTTGCGGTGCGTCGAGGTGATCTTGTCCTCGGTCCGCAGGTGGGCGATGACACCCGCGGCGGTGGCCTCCTGGCCGGCGCACAGGTGCAGGAAGCCCGGCAGCTCGCCTTCGACGAACAACTCGTGGACGCGCTCCTCGAACGTCCTGATCAGCGACATCGTCCGGTAGAGGTCGACGAGCGCCGCCTCGGAAACCCCGGCCGGGAGCTCCGACAACGTGGTCTGGTTCATCGAGTCTGCCTTTCTTCTCAGTGGCGGTGATGGCCTTATCGGCCGAAATTCCGTATGCGTACAGGGGCTCGATGCTTCGTAAGGGTTGAGGGAACGCTCCATGATCAGCGGTCTCCGCCGCAGGTCCGGGGCTTCGATAGGGGGCGGCGGCCACGGAGGTGCCGCCGCCCGGTCACGTCAGGAGCGCGTCGATCCGGTGGCCTGCACCTCGTCGACCTGGGCGTTCAGATGCCGGAGATGTTCTGTGATCAGAGCGGACGCCAGCGCCGCATCGTGATCGCGGACCGCCTGGAGGATGGCGCGGTGCTCCTCGATCTGCTGCCGGCGCGCGCCCACCGCCTGGACCGCGAAGGCGTTGAGGAGCGTCCACAAGGGATGCTCGTCGAGGTCGACGAGGGCGGCGGCGAAAGCCGAGAGGTGAGCGTTGCGGCAGTGCTTGAGCAGTTCCGCGTGGAACCTGAGCCCGAGCCTGACGAACTCTCCGAGCCCTTCGGTGTCGTCGACGAGGGCCTCGGCCAGGCCGAGCAGTTCCTCCAGTTCCCCGATCGCCTCGTCGGAGATGCGCTCGGCGGTCAGTGCGACGGCCGCCGGCTCGACCACCAGCCGCGCCTCGAGCACCTCCGCCGCCGGCACCCGGAGCGACTTGTCGCTCAGCAGTCCGCTGATCGCCGAGGAACGTATTCCCCCCGATGCCACATAGGTGCCGTCACCGGAACGCACCTGAAGGATCCCGACGACCTCCAGTGCGAGGATCGCCTCCCGAACCGTCGGACGGCTGACCCCCATCAGCTCGGCGAGTTCGCGATCAGACGGCAGCTTCGACCCGAAGGGGATCCTCCGCGATCCGATCGCCTCCAGGATCTGCATGGCCACCTGGAGATAACGACGGTTCGCGGTCTGCACTGGACTGAAGGTTTGCTGGTCTGACCACATGACCAGCGATCGTGCCAGAACGCCCAAAAGTTCGTCAATCCCTGTCCGAAAAACAACTCGGTCGTACCGCAGGCCGTCGACCGACCGGATCGACGCCCCGGGTGGACGTTCGGACCCGCGACGACCGCGGGGCACCCGGCCGGCCCTCCCGAGAGGACAGCACGCGGTCAGGCGGCTTTGAGGGTGCAGCCGTCGATGACGAAGTCGGCGCCGTGGATGTTGGCGGCGCGGTCGGAGAGGAGGAAGGCGACCAGGTCGGCGTTGCCCGGCCGGGTGGGCAGGTTACGGAGGCGGGCGATCCCGACGCCGCCTTCGAGGGCGAA
>JAFACJ010000088.1 GCA_023425615.1 Actinomycetes bacterium | reverse complement strand
GTGGGGCACCCCGCGCCGCTCCTGCGGCGTCAGCTTGGCCGTGCCGATGTCCATGCCGCGGTAGAGCTGCATGGAGTCGGTGTTGACCGCCTCGCCGCCCAGGCGCAGCGCGAGATCGACGGCCAGGTCCGACTTGCCGGCCGCGGTGGGTCCGACCACAGAGATCACGTTCACGAAATTATCGATTTCCGCAGATAGGGGTACTTACTGATTCTCGGGTACGTATGGGAGGAAGCAGGTGGACGCCGCCCCGGCGGCGCCGCCCCGAACCAGTATCCGGGGGAATGAGATGAGCATCGTCCAGAAGTTCATGGACCTGGTGAGCAAGCACTCCGGCAAGGCGGGGGAGGCCATCGACAAGGCCGGAGACGCCTTCGACCGCAAGACGGGCGGCAAGTACGAGA
This sequence comes from Actinomycetes bacterium, assembly GCA_023425615.1. Taxonomy (GTDB): domain Bacteria; phylum Actinomycetota; class Actinomycetes; order Streptosporangiales; family Streptosporangiaceae; genus Actinocorallia. The sequence continues at coordinate 2,096 of JAFACJ010000088.1, read as the reverse complement.
GCCAGGTCGACCAGGTGCAGGAGCAGGCGAAGCGGGCGGCACAGAAGTCCGGGGAGCAGCAGGACCGCCGGCCCTAGGACCAGGCCGCCACGAAGTAGCCGACGCCGTAGGGTGCCTGGTCGGCCAGCAGTTCGCCGTGCGGCCGCCGGTCTCCGGCGGCGCCGGCCAGGACCTGCCACGCCGCCCGCCCGGCCGCCATCAGCTCCTGCGACAGGACCGGGTCGAGCCGGGCGAGCGCGGCGGTGTCGGCGTGCGCCAGGGCCCGTGCCACCTCGCGGTCATAGGGCCCGGCCCGCTCGTCCAGATAGCCGGGCGCCTTCTCATCGCGGCAGGCCGAGCCGTCGCCCATGACCAGCAGCGCCACCTCACCGCGGGCCAGCTCACGGCCCAGGGCCAGGCACTCGGCCGGATCGGCGTCGAACGCCACGGCCTGGAAGCGCGCCGGGCTCCGCCCGTCCAGCAGCCAGCGGCCCACCGCCAGGGACAGCGGCAGCACCGGCTCGCCGGCACCGACCACGAGATCGAGCCCGTAGGGCCGGAACGAACCCGCCGCCCCGGGCCCGAAGGCGCGGGTCTCGGGCCCGCCGCCCACCACCACGAGCTCCCCCGCCTCGGCCAGGGGCGCGATCGCCGCGCGGCACGCGGCGCGCAGGTCGTCCAGCTCGCCCGCCGCCTCTCCTGCCAGTTCGGGCACCAGCAGGGGCGGATGCGGACACACCGCGGCACGGATCAGCACAGAGCTCTCCTCACGAGCGGAGGGGTACCGTCCGCGCGCACGGACGCGGCACGGGACCCGCCTGTCCGGCGCCCCGCGTCCGGGCGGAGGCCGCCGGCGGGCGTCACGGGCAGGTGGAGCAGCCGGAGGACGCCGGGACCGGTGCCGGAGCGCCGATCTTCGGCATACCCAGCGAGACGGCCGACGACTGCTGCGGCGCCTCCTGGCGCGCCTGCCAGGCGTCACCGGCCCTGGTGCGCCGGACCGCCCTGACCGGCGCGTCGGCCAGCAGGTGGTGCGGGGCCGCGTAGGTGACCTCGACGGTCACCAGGTCGCCGGGGCGGACCTGCTCCTCGGGGGGCCGGAAGTGAACGAGGCGGTTGTCGGGCGCCCGCCCCGACAGCCTCCGGGTGGCGCCGTCCTTGCTGCCCTCGCCCTCGGCGACCAGCAGCTCCAGGGTCCGCCCGAGCTGCCGCTTGTTCTCGTCCCAGGAGATCTGCTCCTGGAGCTCGATCAGCCGCTCGTAGCGGGCCTGGACGACCTCCTTGGGCACCTGGTGCTCCATGGTCGCCGCCGGGGTGCCGGGCCGCTTGGAGTACTGGAAGGTGAACGCCGAGGAGAACCGCGCCTCGCGCACCACGTGGAGGGTCTGCTCGAAGTCCTCCTCGGTCTCGCCGGGGAAGCCCACGATGATGTCGGTGGTGATCGCCGCGTCCGGTATCGCCGCCCGCACCCGGTCGATGATCCCCAGATAGCGCTCCTGCCGGTAGGAGCGGCGCATCGCGCGCAGCACCGCGTCCGAGCCGGACTGCAGCGGCATGTGCAGCGAGGGCATGACGTTCGGGGTCTCGGCCATCGCCGCGATCACGTCGTCGGTGAAGTCCTTGGGGTGGGGGGAGGTGAACCGCACCCGCTCCAGCCCGTCGATCTCGCCGCAGGAGCGCAGCAGCTTGGCGAAGGCGGCGCGGTCGCCGAACTCAGAGCCGTAGGCGTTGACGTTCTGGCCCAGCAGCGTCACCTCCAGGACGCCCTCGGCCACCAGCGCCTGGATCTCGGCCAGGATCTCACCCGGCCTGCGGTCCTTCTCCTTGCCGCGCAGCGACGGCACGATGCAGAACGTGCAGGTGTTGTTGCAGCCGACGGAGATCGACACCCAGGCGGCGTAGGGGGACTCGCGGCGGGTCGGCAGCGTCGAGGGGAAGACCGACAGGGACTCCTCGATCTCGACCTGCGCCTCCTGCCGCACGCGCGCCCGCTCCAGCAGCACCGGAAGCGCGCCGATGTTGTGGGTGCCGAACACCACGTCCACCCAGGGCGCCCGCTTGACGATCGTGTCGCGGTCCTTCTGGGCCAGGCAGCCGCCCACCGCGATCTGCAGGCC
>JAFACJ010000080.1 GCA_023425615.1 Actinomycetes bacterium | reverse complement strand
GATCTGGGCCGGATTCATCTTCATCAACCTCGCCCCGCAGCCCGAGCAGTCACTCACCGACTTCCTCGGACCCATGATCACCAACCTCGAAGGCTACCCCTTCGACAAGATGACCGAACGGTGGCAGTACCGGTCCGAGGTCGGCGCCAACTGGAAGCTGTTCATGGACGCGTTCCAGGAGTTCTACCACGCGCCCGTCCTGCACTCGAACCAGACGCCGGACAAGTTCTCGGCCGCCGCCGCGCAGGCCGGGTTCGAGGCGCCGCACTACCGGATCGAGGGCCCGCACCGCCTGGTCAGCACCTCCGGCATCGTGGCGTGGGAACTCGCCCCCGACATGCGCAAGCCGATGGAGGACATCACCCGCAGCGGCCTGTTCGGGCCCTGGGACAAACCCGACCTCGGCATCGAGAAGCTCCCCGCGGGCGTCAACCCGGCCGGGTGCGACCCGTGGGGGCTGGACTCCTTCCAGCTGTGGCCGAACTTCGCGATCCTCATCTGGTCCAGCGGCTGGTACCTCACCTACCACTACTGGCCGACCTCGTACAACACCCACACCTTCGAGGGGAACCTCTACTTCATCCCCGCCAAGACGCCACGGGAGCGCGTGGCGCACGAGATGGCCGCGGTCACCTTCAAGGAGTACGCGCTGCAGGACGGCAACACCCTGGAGGCGACCCAGATGATGCTCGAATCCCGCGCCGTCACCGAGTTCCACCTCAACGACCAGGAGATCCTCTGCCGGCACCTGCACAAGGTCACCGCCGACTGGATCGACGACTACACGACCAAGCACGCGGAGGCCTGACCACGATGCCCTCACTGCTGCCCGCCGAGTTCGCCGACCTGGAGCCCTTCGCCGCCGACTGGTGCCTGCCGACCGAGGCCGAGCGCTACGCCAAGCGGCTCGCCACCCCCATGGCCGGCATCCAGGCGTTCTACGACGCGATCGCCCCGCGCGCCGAGGCCGCACTGGCACACTGCGACAAGTACTCCCTCGACGACCTGCCCGAGGAGGTGCTGCGGCTGATGCACCTGCTCTACTCCATGATCACCATCTCGTTCTGCGTGGAGGCGTGGAGCCAGCAGCGCGTCCCCGACACCGGTGCCGCCGCCCTCGACTGCCTCATCGAGCCGGTCCCATGACGGAGCGGACCGTCCTGACCGCCGACCGGTGGATCGACGTCGACAAGGGCGAGGTCCGCTCCCCCGCCGTGATCGTCGTCGAGGGCGACCGCATCACCGCGGTCGACCCTCCCGCGACGCCCCGCGACGCCGTCCGGATCGGCCTCGGCGACATGACCCTCCTTCCCGGCCTGATGGACATGGAGATCAACCTGCTCATCGGCGGCCCCGACACCCCGACCGGTCTGCCGCTGCCCATGCACGGCGTCCAGGACGACCCCGTCTACCGGACGCTGCGGGCGACCGCCAACGCCCGCACCACCCTGCTCGCCGGGTTCACCACCGTCCGCAACCTCGGGCTGAAGGTGAAGACCGGCGGCTACCTCCTGGACGTCGACCTCGGCCGCGCCATCGACGAGGGGTACGTCGAGGGCCCACGCGTCGTCGCGGCCGGACACGCCATCACCCCCACCGGCGGCCACCTCGACCCCACCATGTTCCAGAGGCTCGCGCCGCACATCATGCCGCTCTCCGTCGAGGAGGGCATCGCCAACGGGGTGCCCGAGGTCCGCAAGGCGGTCCGCTACCAGATCAAGCACGGCGCGGAGGTCATCAAGATCTCGGCCTCCGGCGGGGTGATGTCGCACGGGACCGTCGCAGGCGCCCAGCAGTACTCCGATGAGGAACTCGCCGCCATCGTCGACGAGGCGCACCGCGCCGGGATCAAGGTCGCCGCGCACGCCCACGGCGACGCCGGGATCCGGGCCTGCGTCCGCGCCGGCGTCGACTGCATCGAGCACGGCTCCCTGGCCAGCGACGACACCCTCCAGATGATGATCGACCACGGCACCTTCCTCGTCCCCACCAGCTATCTGTCCGAGGGCCTCGACGTCTCCAAGGCGGCGCCCGCCCTCCGGCGCAAGGCCGCCGAGGTCTTCCCCCGGGCCCGGCGCACCCTGAGCAAGGCCATCGCCGCGGGCGTGCGGATCGCCTGCGGCACCGACGCGCCCGCCATCCCGCACGGCCACAACGCCAAGGAGCTGTGGGCGCTGGTCGACCGCGGCATGACCCCCATGCAGGCGATCCAGGCGGCCACCGTCACCGGCGCCGACCTCATCGGAGCCGACGACCGCGGCCGGCTGGCACCCGGGCTGCTCGCCGACATCATCGCCGTCCCCGGCGACCCCGCCCGCGACATCACCGCGCTCCAGGACGTGCGGTTCGTCATGAAGGACGGCCGCGTCCACAAAGCACCCGAACCGGCCGTCGCCTGACCGCGCCGGCATCCGAGTGAGCCCGCCGGATGTCCGGCGCCACGATCGCGGAGGACCCATGCGAGAACGAGAACTCCTGTTCATCGGCGGTGCGTGGGTGCCGCCGAGCACCGGCCGCACCCTCGAGGTGGTCTCCCCCCACACCGAACTGCCCATCGCCCGGATCGCCGCGCCCGGCGCCGCGGACGTCGACCGCGCCGTCACCGCCGCGCGGGAGGCGTTCGACGAAGGCCCCTGGCCCCGGACACCGCCCGCCGAACGGGTCGCGGCGATCCGCAGGCTCGCCGACCTGTACGAGCCGCGCCGCGACGAACTCGCCCGCCTGATCACCGCCCAGATGGGGGCGCCGATCACCTTCGCCCGGTCGGCGCACGCCACCCTCCCCGGCGTCATGATGCGGGCCTTCGCCGACATCGCCGCCGGTCTCGCCTGGGAGGAGCCCCGCCCCGGCCACTACGGGCAGGACATCCTCCTGCAGAAGACACCCGTCGGCGTGGTCGCCGCGATCGTCCCGTGGAACATGCCGACCCTGCTCACCGTGATGAAACTCGTGCCCGCCCTGCTCGCCGGATGCCCCGTCATCCTCAAGCCCTCACCCGAGACCCCCCTTGACGCCTACCTCATCGCCGACCTCATCGAGCAGGCGGGCCTTCCCCCCGGCGTCGTCAGCGTCCTGCCCGGCGACGGCGAGATCGGAGCCCGGCTGGTCGCCCACCCCGGCGTCGACCGGGTGTCCTTCACCGGCTCCACCGCCGTCGGCGCACAGGTCGCGGCGGCCTGCGGCGCGGCGCTCAAACGCGTCAGCCTCGAACTCGGCGGCAAGTCCGCCGCCCTCGTCCTCGACGACGCCGACCCCGCCACCGTCGCCGCGGGCCTGAAGGTCGCGGGCCTGATGAACAGCGGCCAGGCCTGCGTCGCCCAGACCCGCGTCCTGGTCCCCCGCGCCCGGCACGACGAGCACGTCGAGGCCATCACCGCGATGATGGACGGGCTGGCCGTCGGCGACCCGTCCGACCCCTCGACCGACGTCGGCCCGCTCGTCACCCGCCGCCAGCGAGAACGCGTCCTGGGATACATCGACCTCGGCCGGAAGGAAGGCGCCGCGCTCGCCACCGGCGGAACCGCCCGCCCCGACGGCCTCGACCACGGCTGGTACGTCCGCCCCACCCTCTTCGCCCGCACCGACAACACCATGCGCGTCGCCCAGGAGGAGATCTTCGGACCCGTCCTCACCGTCATCCCCTACGACGACGAGGACCACGCCGTCCGGCTCGCGAACGACACCCGCTACGGCCTGTCCGGCTCCATCTGGACCCCCGACACCGACCGCGGCCTCGCCGTCGCCCGCCGCGTCCGCAGCGGCACCCTCGGCGTCAACCAGCCCTACGCCATGGACCCGGCCGCCCCCTTCGGCGGGATCAAGGACAGCGGTATCGGCAGGGAACTCGGCCCCGAAGGCATCGAAAGCCACCTCGACACCAAGTCCATCTCCATCACGGCCTTGGTCGGCGGCTGACCGAGCGGGCCCGGGGCCGATCCGGGTCTCGGTCATTCGACGGTCATGCCATTCCCGTACGACGCAAAATCATTATCGGAGATAGTGGCCGTTACCGGGTGTCCTCGGCGCCGATGGTTAGCATGGCGAGGGGGTTTGCCATGGACAGAACACAGCAGCCGGTCCGCCAGGCCATTTTCCACGCGGCCGAGCATCTCTTCGCCGAGCTCGGATACGACCAGACGAGCGTGCAGTTGATCGCGGACATGGCGGGTGTGCCGGTCGAGGCCGTCGGCGAGGAGTTCGGCGGGAAGAAGCGGCTCTACCTCGAGATCATGGATAATCTCAGGGAGGAGGGAGAGAAGAGCTTCTCGAGGGTCATCGCGAATTACACACCCGACGCGGCGGGTGTCCATTATCTGATCGACTCCACTCTCGACCACTTCCTCAGGCGCCCGCAGGACGCGGGGCTGTGGATGCAGCGCCGGCTCCAGGACGCCGCGGACCTCACCGAGGTCGAGTGGCAGGGCTCCCGTCCCCAGTTCGTCCGGACGCTGGAGTTGACGAAGAGCGCCTTCCGGCCCGAACTGGACCCGGGGCTGATCCTCCAGGAGATCTTCTGGTCCGTGCACAACTTCGTCCGCGGAGGCTTCCTCGACGAGGCGGGACGCAGCATCGGCCCCGAGGACCCGGAGACGGTGGACAGGTTCCGCCGCCACCTGCACCGGACGGTCGACCTCTTCGTCCGGGAGCCGGAGACCGGCGAGGGGCTTGAGCGGCAGCCGAGCAGCCGGTGGGGATGGCCGGGCGCCACAGCCCCCTGACCCGCGAGGGGCGGATACGACGGGGCCATGACGCGCCGCACGACCCTGCGCCCGGCCCGCCCGGATCGGCTGGATCGCCAAGGCGGAGTGGCCGCTTCGGGTGCGTCGGATGGTCTCGCGAACGGCTCTTCATGGCTTGCTAAACTTCGCGATTAACTGTTCAAAGGATGTTTCGGGCCATTGGTACCCCTCGGCGAGGAGCCGGGACCGAGCGCGACGGCACGGCGGAATCCGGCGGGGCCCGTGCGCCGGGAGATGTCCGCGGTGCGGGTCCGTTCGCCGGGGAGACGGCGCTGGTTCGGGTCGCCGAAGGTTATCGGAGAGGATCGGCCTCATGGGACGCGGACGGGCCGGGGCACGGCAGAGGAAGATCACGTGGGTGTCGGGGGACGGCGGCGGTGGTGGTGTCGGTCCCGGCCGGTTCCGTGCGGTTCCCGGGGCCGGTGCCGGTGCGGGCGAGGGCCGGTCCGATCGTCCCGACGGGGAGCGGGAGGCCGGGCGGTGACGGGGAGGTCCGACGAGGCTGCCGTGCAGGAGCCGCTGTACCGGTTGAAGGCCGAGTTCTTCCGGACGCTGGGGCATCCGGGCCGGATACGGATCCTGGAGTTGCTGAGCGAGCGCGGCCGTTCGGCGGGTGAGCTGGCCCAGGAGGTCGGGATCGAGGCCGCGCACCTGTCCCAGCAGATGGCGGTGCTGCGCCGCGCCGGTCTGGTCACCGGCCGCAAGGAGGGCACGTTCGTCCACTACGAACTGGCCGACGCCCAGGTAGCCGAACTGCTGGCCGTGGCCCGCCAGATCCTCACCGAGGTCCTGGCCGGCCAGGCGGGCCTCCTCGCCGACCTCCGCACCACCGCACCCGGTCCGCACACCGCGCCCGGATCGCGCGCCACCGCGTGGGACTAGGACACCAGTCCTCGGCGGTAGGCGAAGACGACGGCTTGGACGCGGTCGCGGAGTCCGAGTTTGGCGAGGATGCGCGACACGAAGGTCTTGACGGTCTCCTGACTGATCAGGAGGTCCGCTGCGATCTCGCTGTTGGAGAGTCCCTCCGCGATGAGGCGGAGGACCTCCAGTTCGCGGGGGGTCAGGGGGAGGTCGTGCGGTGTGGCCTGGGCGGGCCGGATCCGGGCCGCGTACTTGCCCACGAGCTGGAGTGTCACCTCGGGGTCCAGCAGCGCCGCGCCCGCGGCCACGGTGCGGATCCCGTGCAGCAGCTGGGCCGGTGGCGCGTCCTTGAGCAGGAAGCCGCTCGCTCCCGCGCGCAGCGCCTCATAGACGTACTCGTCCAGGTTGAACGTGGTCACCACGAGCACCTTGACGGGATGCGGCACACCGGCGCCCGCCAGCAGGCGGGTGGCCTCGATGCCGTCGAGCACCGGCATGCGCACGTCCATGACCACGATGTCCGGGCGGAGCCGGGAGGCGAGGTCGACCGCGGCCTGCCCGTCCCCGCACTCCCCCACCACCTCGAAGTCGGGCTGGGCGTCGATGATCGTCACCAGCCCGGTGCGGATCAGCATCTGGTCGTCGCAGACGAGGACCCGGATCGGCGCGGTCACGGTGTGCTCCTCGCGGGGATGCGCGCCCGCACGACGAAACCGCCTCCCGTTCGCCCGTCCGCGCTGAAGTCGCCGCCCAGGACCGCGACGCGTTCGCGGAGACCGGCCAGGCCCCGTCCGCTCCCGCCGTGCGGAGCGGTCCGCGAGCCGGAGCCTTCCGTGCTCACTTCCACCGTGATCTCCTTGGGGCCATGGCGCACCTGAACCGACGTACGGCTGCCGTGAGCGTACTTGAGCGCGTTCGTCAGGGCTTCCTGTACGACACGGTAGGCCACGAGGTCGGCGCTGCCCGTCGCCTCCGCCGGTGTGCCCTCCTCGGTGAACTCCACCGGCTGCCCGGCCTGGCGCGTCTGCTCCACGAGCGTGAGCAGCCTGCCGACGGGCGGGGTCCTGGCCGGGTCGCCGTGGTCGGGGTTGAGCAGGTCGAGCAGATGCCGCAGGTCGGTGATGGCCCGCCGGCCGGTGTCGGTGACGGCGGTCAGCGCGTGGTCGAGCCGGTCGGGCGCGGCGGTCAGGTAGCGCGCCGCCTCGGCCTGGACGACCATCGCCGTCACATGGTGGGTCACCACGTCGTGGAGTTCGCGGGCGATGCGGGCGCGTTCGGCGGTGCGGGTGTCCTCGGCCACGCGGCGGCGGCGCTCGTCCTCCGCGATCCGGGTGGAGCGCAGCCACGCCCCGCCTCCCCACGCGAGGGCCAGCGCGAGGTAGAACGTCACGAACTCCTCCAGTGACTCACCCGAACCGAGCCGGGAGAGCGCGATCGCCAGCGGCACGTATGCCGCGGACAGGAGGACGAGGACGGCGCGCCGGTGCCGTTCCAGATGAGACCCCGCGCTCAGCAGGGCGATGGGCAGTGCCGTGCCCGCGACCAGGTGGTAGCCGCGGAGCTGGTCGACGGCGAAGCCGAGCGACACGAGGACGACGCAGACGGCCGGCCACCGGCGGCGCACGGCAAGGGGAAGGCATTCGAGTGCGATGACCGCGACGGTCAGCGCGTCGAAGGGGCGGGTCGGCACGCCGCCGACCTCCGTCCCGTTGCCGTGCAGCGCCGGTGTGAACGACGCGGCGAGCAGCAGCAGACCGAGCGGGAGGTCCCGGACCGTGACATGGAGCCGGTGCCACACTTCGTCGACGCGCCCGGGGCTTCTCATCGGGCAAGTGTAGTGACGGCGTCGGCCTGTCCAGTGCGGCGGCGGAGGGGCACCAGACGTCCGCGCCGGTGGGCCAGCCACAGGAAGACCACGGTCACCAGGGCGCCGAACAGCACCGAGTACGCGCTCGCCTCCGGGCCGAACTCGCCGCCGGTGAGCAGCTCCGGACCTGAGATCGAGGAGTCCAGCAGTCCTTGCGAGGTGTTGTTGCCCGAGACCTGGGTGCTGAAGATGCCGGACTCGGCGAAGTTCCAGCCGAAGTGGAGACCGATCGGCACCCACAGGTTGCGCGTGGCCGCGTACACGGCGGCGAGCATGCCGCCGGCCTCGATGGCGATGGCGATGGCGCCCCACAGGCTCGCGTCCGGGTTGAGCAGGTGCACCAGGCCGAACAGCAGGCCGGTCAGCGTCAGGGCGATCCACGTGCCCACGCGTTCTTCCACGATCCGGAACAGGATGCCGCGGAAGAGCAGTTCTTCCGTCACGGCGGCGGCGGCCATGAAGCCGATCAGCCCCAGCGCGCCCGTCACCGACCCCAGGCCGTTGACCTCGTAGTCGCCGAGGAAGAAGAGGTTCGCGATGACGGCGCCGAACATCGCGACGCCGATCAGCACGCCGCGGCCGAGGGCGGCTCCTGCGCCCTCCCGCGCGACCTCCGTGACCGGGCGGCGCTCGGTGCGCCGCACCACCCACCCGTAGACGAGCACCGCCAGCACCGCCGTCAGAACACCGAGGGCCAGCGTGAGCCACGCGTTCCCGTCCACCGCCGCGACGCCCTGGCTGCCGATGAGGGCGACCGCCGCCACGGCCAAGAGCTGCCAGACCAGTCTCATGAAGTCTCCTTTGCCGGATCCGCGGCCGGGCGCCGCGACCACCCCGAACGCTAGGGATCATGAGGCTGGAAATCGTCACCGCGCGGTGGACACTTGCGCGTAGCTCGCACGGGGGACAAGACCGCGCGGACGTCCTTCGCCGTGCCGCATGGCCCCGGACCGGCGCCGACACGAGTTTCTCGAATCGCTTGTCAGGCGGGAAAGCAGACGCCCATCATGATCGCCATGCCTTTTACGAGAGAGCCGAGTGCCAAGCACAACTTCGTCCTGCTGCTGAGGGACGCGGACGTGATCGGGGCGGCGTTGCGTGAGGCGCTGGCCGGTGCTTCGCCGGAGGAGCGCCCTGGTCTGGAGCGCGCCGTGGCGCTCGCCGAGGCCGCCGCGGCCGAGACCGACGGTCGGCTGCGCGCCCGCTGGGTCCGCTCCCGGCTTGCCGCCGCCGGGTTCACGGGCGATGTCGCCTCGACCGCGGCGGTGAAGGCACTCCGCCAGGCGGAGCCGAAACTGAGCCTTCTGGCGGCCGCAGAACTGCAGAAGGACGCGGTGGCCCACCCGGAGTGATTCCGCAGCCGTGACCTCGTCCACCGCGGTCACGCCGACTTACAAGGCCGTCTCCCGCACCGCCGTGGCCGAGGTCCGGCAGGCGGTGCGGGTGCGGCCCGTACCCACGGGCGCGGACCGTCCGTGGCGGCCTCCCGCCGCGACGTCCGAAGCGTTCACCGGCGCCGTCTTTGTGATTCCTTCGCCAGGTGGCCCATGATCCGCTGGTAGCCGGCGGTGTCGAGGACGCCTTTCACGCGCAGGCGTGCGCAGTCGCGCTCCACTTCCGCCAGCATCCTGTGCCGCAGCCGCCCCGCCGGCTCCAGTCGGCCCGACCGGCCTGGCCGACGCGGCCGGCCCGGCCGCGACACGCGCCATACGGCGCCGCCGAGCGCCACCGCCAGTACCGCGAGCACCAGTAGCAGGATCATCACCGTCGGCTCCTGTCCTCGGAGGGCGGGTGTGATGGCGGGGCGTGCGGATTCCTGTGGTTGAATGCGTACTCGTTGGATTGAAGATATCTTCAATCCGAAGATAGCGCCGGTCCCGTGATGTCCGGGCAAAGAACGTGGACGGTTCGTGCCGCGAGGAAGGGGCGGTCGGGGTGGAGCCCATGCCGCTGTACCAGATGAAGGCCGAGTTCTTCCGGATGCTGGGGCATCCGGTGCGGATCCGGGTGCTGGAGCTGCTGTGCGAGCGGCCCACCTCGGTCGGGGAGCTGCTCGCCGACACCGGCGTGGAGGCCTCCAGCCTGTCCCAGCAGCTGGCCGTCCTGCGCCGCCACGGGATCGTGCGGGCGACGCGCACCGGCTCGAACGTGGTGTACTCGCTGGCCGGCCCCGATGTGCTGGACCTGATGCGGGCGGCCCGCAGGATCCTCACCGAACTGGCGGCCGGCCAGGAGGCCCTGCTCCAGGATCTGAAGAAGGTACAGCGCTGATGGCGGTGTCGCTCGCCGCGCGGCTGAGGGC
>JAFACJ010000066.1 GCA_023425615.1 Actinomycetes bacterium | reverse complement strand
GAGTACCTGACCCGCCTGGAGCAGGGCAGGGACCGCAACCCCTCCTTCCAGGTGCTGGACGCCCTGGCCGACGCGCTGCGGCTGGGCGACGACGAACGCGTCTACCTGAGGTTCGCCGCCAAGAGCGCGGGCGGCCACTCCTTCCTGCCCTGCCCGTCCGCCGAGCCGCCGGCCCGGGAGCTGCGCCCCACCCTGGCCGCCCTGGTGGACGGGCTGGAGCCGACACCGGCCCTGCTGCACAACCGGATCGGCGACGTGCTGGCCCACACCGTGGCGTTCGGGAGGCTGGCGGGACCGCTCGGGCTGCTGGACGCCGATCACCCCAACCTGCTGCGCTTCACCTTCACCGACCCCCGGGCCCGTGAGGTCTACCCCGACTGGGAGTCGGTCGCCGACGAGCGCCTGCGCGCCGTCCGCTACGCCGTCCCGCCCGACGACCCGCATCTCGTCGCGCTGTTCGACGAGCTGACCGCCGACGCCTCGGCGCTCGGCGCCAGGCTGCTGACCGCGCCGCCCACCCTCGCCCCGGCCTCGCGCGGCGTCGAGCTCATCCGGCACCCGGAGGCGGGGCTGCTCCGCCTGACCTACGAGGCACTGGTCACCGACGACCAGCGGCTGGTGGCCTACCACCCCGCCGACGAGGAGACCGCGCGCGCCCTGGACCGCCTGTCCGGCCTGGGCACGCTGCGCGCCGTCGGCGCGGGGCGCGAGGCGGTCTGAGGCGGTACGGGCCGCCGCTACCGTGCCGCGGCCGACTCCTCGTGCACGAAGTCGGTGAGGCGGGCGAGCTGGTCGGGGTCGGTGGAGGGCAGGACGCCGTGGCCGAGGTTGAAGATGTGGCCCTCGGCGGCGCGGCCCCGCTCCAGGACGGTGCGGGCGCGCTCCTGCACCACCTCCCAGGGGGCCAGCAGGATGGCCGGGTCCAGGTTGCCCTGGAGGGCGCGGCCCGCCGGGACGCGGCGCGCCGCCTCGTCCAGGGGCACCCGCCAGTCCACGCCGACGACGTCGGCGCCGACCTCGCCCATGAGGCCCAGCAGCTCGCCGGTGCCCACCCCGAAGTGGATGCGCGGCACATCGGCCAGCGCGGCGAAGATCCGCTCGCTGTGCGGCATGACGTAGCGCCGGTAGTCGTCGGGCGCCACCGCGCCGACCCAGCTGTCGAACAGCTGCACGGCACCGGCGCCCGCCGCCACCTGGGTGCGCAGGAAGCCGATGGTGATCTCGCTCAGCGCCTCCATGAGCGCGTGCCACAGCTCCGGCTCCCCGTACATGTGGGCCTTGGTGCGGTCGTGGTTCTTGGAGGGGCCGCCCTCGATCAGATAGGACGCCAGGGTGAAGGGGGCGCCGGCGAACCCGATGAGCGGGGTGCCGCCCAGCTCGGCGGTCAGTCCCTTGATCGCCTCGGTCACATAGGGCACGTCGTCCGGCTGCAGGGGGCGCAGCCGTGCCAGGTCGTCGCGGCCGCGGATCGGGTCGGCGATGACCGGCCCGACGCCGGGCTTGATGTCGAGATCGACGCCGATGGCGCGCAGCGGCACGACGATGTCGCTGAAGAAGATCGCCGCGTCGACCGCGTAGCGCCGCACCGGCTGGAGGGTGATCTCGACGATGAGGTCGGGCGTGGCGCACGCCTCCAGCATGGGGATGCCCTCGCGGACCCGCAGGTACTCGGGCAGCGAGCGGCCGGCCTGGCGCATGAACCAGACAGGGGTGTGGGGTACCGGCAGGCGGCGGCAGGCGCGGAGGAACACGGAGTCTTCAGCGGGCATACCCCATCGTCCCATGGACTCGCGGCCGCCTTACTCCGGGGTGAGGGAGTTCCTCCCATCGGAGATTCAGGACACGCCGCGCGATATCCCGCGATACACCATCTACTCCTGGCATTTTCTGTCCCGGCGGTAAACACCTGGCGAAGACCGGGTACGCCAGGAACATCATCGACGTACGAGCGAGCTGAGGTCTCCAGTGCCTCCATTCCCCAGCGCACCCTCCGGCGTGGCGACCGCGCCCTCCCGGGTGCCCGAGATCTACTCTCGGCAGATGACGCCCCCGAACGAGACTCCCGCCTCCTTCCTCCGGGCGGTCCAGACCTTCAAAGCCGCACTCGACGGCGACCCCGGCCGCCCCGAGCTGGAATTCGAGGAGATGCCCGCCCCGCAGCGGCTCGCCCCCTACGCCGCGGCGCTGTCGGCCGCCGTCGTCCGCGACGACACCGAACGCGCGGTCGGGCGGCTGATCCTGCTGCACGACCCCCAGGGCCGTCCCGGCTGGGACGGCGCGTTCCGGCTCGTGGCCTATGTGCGGGCCGAGCTGGAACCGGAGATCGCCGACGATCCGCTGATCGGCAGCGTGGCCGGGAGCTGGCTCACCGAGGCCCTCGCCGAGGCGGGCGCCGTCGCCGAGTCGGGCACCATCACCCGGGCGATCAGCGAGAGTTTCGGTACCAAGCAGGACGAACCCACCACCACGGAGCTGGAGCTCAGGGCATCATGGTCGCCTTCGGACCAGGACATGCGAGACCATGTAAGAGCCTGGTCAGAGGTGATGTGCATGGCGGCCGGACTCCCCCCGCGCGGCGTCCGCGATCTGAAGGACGTACGGTAACCGAGTGGAAGAAGGTCGGACGGCACCGTCGCCACTGCTGGAACCCAGGGAGGGCATACCGCCCGTCGTCACCTCCGACGCCGCGCTCGACGAGGTCATCGCGGCGTTCGCGCGGGGCACCGGGCCGGTCGCGGTGGACGCCGAACGCGCATCGGGCTACCGGTACGGGCAGCGCGCCTACCTGGTGCAGCTGCGCCGCAGGGGCGCGGGCACCGCGCTGATCGACCCCATCGCCTGCCCCGACCTCGGCGACCTCGACCGCGCCCTCGGCGGTGCCGAACTGGTGCTGCACGCCGCCAACCAGGACCTGCCGTGCCTGGCGGAGGTCGGCATCGTGCCGCACACCCTGTTCGACACCGAGCTGGCCGGACGGCTCCTCGGCTACCCCCGCGTCGGCCTCGGCGCGATGGTGGAGACCGTGCTCGGCTACACCCTGGAGAAGGGCCACTCGGCCGCCGACTGGTCCACCCGGCCGCTGCCCACCGACTGGCTGCGCTACGCGGCGCTGGACGTCGAGCTGCTGGTGGAGCTGCGGGACGTCCTGTACGCCGAGCTCGTCACCGCGGGCAAGCTGGAGTGGGCGCTGCAGGAGTTCACCGCGATCGCCGCGGCACCGCCACGCCAGCCGCGCAGCGACCCGTGGCGCCGCACGTCGGGGATCCACCGGGTGCGCAACCGCCGCGGCCTGGCCGTCGTCCGCGAGGTGTGGGAGACCCGCGAGAGGCTCGCCCGCGAGCTCGACCTCTCCCCCGGCCGGGTGCTGCCCGACAGCGCGATCGTCGATCTCGCCATGGAGCAGCCGCGCACCATGGCCGACCTGTTCGCCATCCCCGCGATCAAGGGCCGCAACGCCCGCCGCCACACCACCCTGTGGCTGCGCGCCGTCTCCCGCGGCCGCCAGCTGCCCGAGCCGGCGCTGCCCGAGCAGAACCTGCCGGGCGACGGGCCGCCCCCGGCGCACCGCTGGGC
>JAFACJ010001157.1 GCA_023425615.1 Actinomycetes bacterium | reverse complement strand
GTGTCGCCGATGCCCTCCGACAGCAGCGCGCCGAAGGCGACCGCCGACTTGATGGTGCCCTGGAAGGCGGGCCCCGCCTCGGTGACGCCCAGGTGCAGCGGGTAGTCGCACCGCTGGGCCAGCAGCCGGTAGGCCTGGATCATCACGACCGGGTCGTTGTGCTTGACCGAGATCTTGATGTCCTGGAAGCCGTGCTCCTCGAACAGCGAGCACTCCCACAGCGCCGACTCCACCAGCGCCTCGGGCGTGGCCTTGCCGTACTTCTCCAGCAGGCGCTTGTCCAGGGATCCGGCGTTGACGCCGATGCGGATCGGCACGCCCGCGGCGGAGGCGGCCTTGGCGATCTCACCGACCTTGTCGTCGAACTTCTTGATGTTGCCGGGGTTGACCCGTACCGCCGCGCAGCCCGCGTCGATCGCCGCGAAGACGTACTTGGGCTGGAAGTGGATGTCGGCGATCACCGGGATCGGGGACTTCGCGGCGATCTGCGGCAGCGCGTCGGCGTCGTCCTGCGAGGGGCAGGCCACCCGGACGATCTGGCAGCCGGCGGTGGCCAGCTGCGCGATCTGCTGGAGGGTGGCGTTGACGTCCGCGGTCAGCGTGGTCGTCATGGACTGCACCGACACCGGGGCGTCGCCGCCCACCGGCACGGAGCCCACCATGATCTGACGGGACTTGCGGCGGGGGGCGAGCTGGGGAGCCTGGGGACGGATCTTCGGCAGACCGAGTTCGACGCTCATGTTCCTATTGTGTCAGTCGTTGCCGGGTGCTCTCCCGTGCCCACTGATCAGCCGCGAGCACATCTTCAAGCGTCGGCGTCCGGATTGTCTGGTGTGTCGAAACAATATCCGCCACAGTATCCACGATGGCGGGAAATGGAATGTTGCCAGAGAGGAAAGCATCAACGCACTCTTCGTTAGCCGCGTTATAGACAGCGGGTGCGGTGCCGCCCCTCTCGCCCGCTTCCCGCGCCAGCCGCACCGCGGGGAACGCCTCGTCGTCCAGCGGGAACAGCTCCCAGGTGTGCGCCTTCGTCCAGTCGACGCCGTAGTCGGCCCGCTCCAGGCGCTCGGGCCAGGTCAGGCCCAGCGCGATCGGCAGCCGCATGTCCGGCGGGCTCGCCTGCGCCAGGGTCGAGCCGTCGACGAACTCCACCATCGAGTGGATCACCGACTGCGGGTGCACCATCACCTCGATCCGGTCGAAGGGGACGTCGAACAGCAGATGCGCCTCGATGACCTCCAGGCCCTTGTTCACCAGGGTCGCGGAGTTCACCGTGATCACCGGGCCCATGTCCCAGGTCGGGTGGTTCAGCGCGTCGGCGACCGTCACCTTCTCCAGTTCGGCGCGTGACCGGCCGCGGAAGGGGCCGCCGCTGGCCGTCAGCACCAGCCGCCGCACCTCCGCGCGGGTACCGCCCACCAGGCACTGCGCCAGCGCCGAGTGCTCGGAGTCGACGGGGACGATCTGGCCGGGTTTGGCCTTGGCCTTCACCAGCGGGCCGCCGACGATCAGGGACTCCTTGTTGGCCAGCGCCAGGGTGCTCCCGGCGTCCAGCGCGGCCAGCGTGGAGGACAGGCCGAGCGCGCCGGTCACCCCGTTCAGCACCACGTCGCAGGGGTGCGCGGCGACCTCGGCGACGGCCTCGGGCCCGGCGAGGATCCTGGGGATGCGGTACTCGCCCTTGGCGTACCCGCGCCTGCTCGCCTCGGCGTAGAAGGCGAGCTGGAGGTCCTGCGCGGCGGTCGCCTTGGCCACGGCCACCACCTCGGGCCGGAACTCCAGCGCCTGCCGCGCCAGCAGGTCGACACGGCCGCCGCCGGCGGCCAGGGCGCGGACCCGCAGGCGCTCGGGATGGCGCGCGACCATGTCCAGGGCCTGGGTGCCGATCGAGCCGGTCGACCCCAGTACGACGATGTCCGTCACGTCTCTCACCACAGCGGCTTCAGTCACGGCGTCCATTGTGTCCGTGACGCGCCGGGGAGATGCAAGTTCACGGGAAGTAGCATCATCGTCACGTCGGGTGATGCAGACTGCTACACCATGGTCACGGACAGTCGGATCGCACGCCTGGCGGCTTTCCTGGTCGGCCTCTCCCCGCTGGCGCTCGCCGGGGCGACCGTCCAGCCCGCGTCGGACACGGTCGTCTCCCGTGACCTGCCCGCAGGCCAGGTCCAGCAGCAGCGGGTGCTGCGCTACTGGACGGTCGGGCGCAGGGCCGCGGCGCTCGGCGTGCGGGCGCCCGGCGGCAAGGCGCACGCCGTGCCGGAGCTCAACAGCCCCGGAGAGCTGTGGCCGGGATCCCCGCCGGACACGGTCGGCCGGGTGTTCTTCAGCATGAACGGGCGCGACTTCCTGTGCTCGGCCGCCACCGTCCGCAGCGCCAACCGCGATCTGGTGGTGACCTCGGGGCACTGCGCCAAGAACGGCACCGGCGGCTGGGCCGAGAACTGGATCTTCGTGCCCGGCTACCGCGACGGCGGCGGCCCGTACGGCGGCTTCACCGCCCGCCGCATGTTCGTGCCCGACCAGTGGTCGACGGGCGCCGACGACGGCTACGACGTGGCGATGGTCGCGCTCGCCCCGTCCGGGGGAAGGCACGTCACGGACGTCGTCGGCGCCAACGAGATCGCCTTCGGGCAGCGCCGCGGCACCCGCGTGTACGCCTTCGGGTACCCGTCGTACGGGCGCTACGACGGGCGGCGCCTCGCCTACTGCGGCGGCCTGCCGTCCGACGACCCCTACGGCGAGACCCAGGCGCAGGGCCTGCGCTGCGACCTCACCCAGGGCTCCAGCGGCGGGCCCTGGGTGGCGGACTTCGACGCGGCCACCGGCACGGGGACGGTGACGTCGATCAGCAGCTTCAAGTACGCCGACGCCGAGGACGTCATGTACGGACCGTACTTCGGCGACGCCATCCGCAAGCTCTACGAGCGCGCGGAGAAGGGCTAGAGCGGCAGGCCGGTGAGCACCATGACCTTCTCGTAGGTGAGGTCGGCCATGGTGCTGGCCACGCCCTCGCGGCCCACGCCCGAGTCCTTGACACCGCCGTAGGGCATCTGGTCGGCGCGGTAGGACGGCACATCGCCGATGATCACACCGCCGACCTCCAGCTCGCGCTGCGCCTTGAAGGCGATGTCGAGGCTGCGGGTGAACACGCCGGCCTGGAGCCCGTACCGGGAGGCGTTGACCTTGGCGAACGCCTCATCGACGCCGGCGACCCGCTCGACCAGCAGGACCGGCCCGAACACCTCCTCGCAGGAGACCTCGGCCGTCTCCGGCACGTCCGTCATGACCGTCGGCGCGTACGTCGCACCGTCGCGCGTCCCGCCGGTGAGGACCTTGCCGCCGGACTCGGAGACCCAGCGCTCCACCCGCTCGGCGGCGTCCTGGCTGATCATCGGCCCGACCTGGGTCTCGTCCCGCCACGGGTCGCCCGTCACCAGGCCCTCGACCGCCGCGACCAGCTTGGGCACCAGCTCGTCGTAGGTGTCGCCGACGGCGTAGACGCGCTGCACCGCGATGCAGGACTGGCCCGCCTGGTAGTTGGAGAACAGCGCGACGCGCTGCGCCGCCCAGTCCAGGTCGGCGTCCGGGCAGACGACGGCCGCCGCGTTGCCGCCGAGCTCCAGCACCACGTGCTTGCGCGGCACAGAGTCGCGGATCGACCAGCCGACCGGCCCCGACCCGGTGAACGAGATGATCGGCAGCCGCTCGTCCCGCACCAGCGCGGCGGCCCTCTCGTTGGGTACGGGCAGCACCGAGAACATCCCCTCGGGCAGGCCGGTCTCGGCCAGCAGCTCGCCCAGCACCAGCGCGGAGAGCGGGGTGGCGGGCGCGGGCTTGACGACGACGGGCGCCCCCACCGCGATGGCAGGCGCCACCTTGTGCGCCGTCAGGTTCAGCGGGAAGTTGAACGGCGTGATCGCCAGCACCGCGCCGTGGGGCACCCGTGAGGTGTAGGCGAGCCGCCCCTGCCCGCCGGGGTCGGTGTCGAGCCGCTGCACCTGCCCGCTCCACCGGCGGGCCTCCTCGGCCGCGAACCGGAACACCGACACCGCCCGGCCCACCTCGGCCCTGGCCCACTGCAACGGCTTGCCGTTCTCCCCGGTGATCAGCCGCGCGAGTTCCTCCTTGCGCTCCTCCAACCGCCGCGACACGTGCGCGAGCGCCTCGGCGCGCACGTGCACCGGCAGTGCCGCCGCCTCGTGCCGCACCG
>JAFACJ010001151.1 GCA_023425615.1 Actinomycetes bacterium | reverse complement strand
CGCGGCGCGGCCGAGACGCTGCTGCGCCGCCACGGCAACCTGCGCGCCGCCTTCACCGACCAGGACGTGAGCCGCCCGGTCCAGATCGTGCCGCGCGCGGTGGACCTGCCCTGGTCGGAGGTCGAGGCAGACGAGGAGGAGGCGCGCGCGCTGGTCCAGCGGGAGCGGGCGCACCGGTTCGATCTGATGGAGCCGCCGCTGCTGCGGTTCGTCCTGGTCCGCCTCGGCGCGGACCGGCACAAGCTGATCTTCACCAACCACCACATCCTGCTGGACGGCTGGTCCACGCCGGTGCTGGCCACCGAATTGTTCGCGCTCTACCTGGCGGGCGGCACCGACACCGGCCTGCCCCGCCCCACGCCCTACAAGAACTACCTCAAGTGGCTGGCGGGCCAGGACCGCAAGGCAGCCGAGGCGGCATGGCAGGAGGCGCTGGACGGGGTGGAGGGGCCGACGCTCGTCGCGCCCCAGGCCGCCGAACTGCCCGCCGTCGTCCCGCACCGCGCCCTGCTGGAGCTGGACGCGGCCACCAGCAGGAAGCTGACCCGCGCGGCACGCCGCAACGGCGTCACCGTCAACACCCTGCTCCAGGCCGCGTGGGGTGTCGTCGTCGGCTCCCTGACCGGCCGCGACGACGTGGTGTTCGGCGCCGCGGTCTCCGGCCGCCCCGCCGACCTGCCGGGCGTCGAGCAGATGATCGGCCTGTTCATCAACACCCTGCCGATCCGGGTGCGCCTCACCCCCTCCGACACCCTCGCCGAGGTGCTGGAGCGGCTCCAGGAGGAGCAGACCGACCTGCTGGCCCACCACCACCTCGGCCTCTCGGAGATCCAGCGCGCCACCGGGCACGGCGTGCTCTTCGACACCATGACGGTGCTGGAGAACTACCCCTTCGACCCGTCGTCGATGGACGGCACCCTGAACGGGCTGCGCCTCACCGGTTTCGAGTCCTACGACGCCACGCACTTCCCGCTGTCGTTCGTCATCATCCCCGGCGACCTGCTGTCGCTGCGGCTGCACTACCGGCCTGACGTCTTCACCCATGAGGACGCCGAACGGCTGCTGGACCGCGTCCGCCGCTTCCTCGACGCCGTGCTGGAGGACGCCGACCAGCCGCTGTCGGCCCTTGACCTGCTGTCCGGCGAGGAGAACGCGCTCCTCGACTCCTGGGCCGGGCCGGCGGGCGAGCCCTCGGCCGCCTCGGTCGTGGACCTGCTGCGGGCGCGCGCCGGGCTGGCGCCGGACGAGACCGCGCTGGTGGCGGCCGACGCGTCACTCACCTACGCGGAGCTGAACGACGCCTCAGACCGGCTCGCCCACGAGCTGATCGCGCACGGCGCCGGACCCGGGCGGCGGATCGCGCTGCGCCTGCCGCGCGGAGCCGGCCTCGTCACCGCGATCTTCGGCGTGCTCAAGACCGGCGCGGCGTACGTGCCGATCGACCCGGAGTACCCCGAGGACCGCATCGCCTACATGCTCGCCGACTCCGCGCCCGCCCTGGAGATCACCCCGGAGTGGCCGGCGGAGGCCGATCTGGCGGCACGGCCCGCCACCGATCCCGGCGTCGCGATCCTCCCCGGCAGCCCCGCCTACGTCATCTACACCTCCGGCTCCACCGGACGGCCCAAGGGCGTCGTCGTGCCGCACCGCGGCCTGGTGAACTACCACGACGGGCACGCCGCCGCGTTCTGGGAGCCGGTCGTGGCGAAGGCCGGACGGCGGGTGCGGTTCGCCCACACCGCGTCGTTCTCCTTCGACACCTCCTGGCACGGCCTGCTCGCGATGCTCCACGGCCAGCAGGTCCACATCGTCGACGACACGACGCGCCGCGACTCCCAGGCCCTCGTCCGCTACGTCGCCGAACACCGCGTCGACCTGGTCAACACCACGCCCTCGCACTTCCAGACCCTGCGCGACCTGGGGATCCTGGAGGCCGGCGTCTCCACGGTGCTGCTGGGCGGCGAGGCGGTCGGCGAGGCGCTGTGGGAGGAGCTCGCGGCGCTGCCCGGCCTGGAGGCACGCAACTTCTACGGGCCGACCGAGGCCAGCGTCGACTTCTTCAACGGCCCGCTCGTCCCCGGCGCCAGGCCCAACCTCGGCAAGGCGTTCCGCAACAGCCGCCCGTACGTGCTGGACGGGGCGCTGCGCCGGGTCCCGGTCGGGGTGCCCGGCGAACTGTACGTGGCGGGCCCGATCCTGGCACTGGGCTACCTGGGCCGTCCGGGGCTGACCGCCGACCGGTTCGTGGCCTGCCCGTTCGGCGTCCCCGGCGAGCGCATGTACCGCACCGGCGACCTGGTGCGGTGGCTGCCCGACGGCACCCTGGAGTATCTGGGCCGCGCCGACGACCAGGTCAAGATCCGCGGGTTCCGGGTGGAGCTCGGCGAGGTCGAGACGGCGCTGGAGCGGCACCCGGCCGTCGTCCAGGCGGCGGTCGTCGCCCGCGAGGACAGGCCCGGCGACAGGCGGCTCGTCGGCTACGTCGTCGTGCGCGCGGAGACGACGCCGGGGGAGCTGCGGGCGTTCGCCGCCGAGACGCTGCCCGACTACATGGTCCCTGCCGTCATGGTCCTGCCCGAGCTGCCGCTGACCCCCAACGGCAAGCTCGACCGCAAGGCGCTGCCC
>JAFACJ010001103.1 GCA_023425615.1 Actinomycetes bacterium | reverse complement strand
GCACTGGCCCTGTGCGCGGGACTCGAGGCGGTCCTGGAGCGCCGCCAGCACCGCAAGGTGGTGGTCTTCCGGCCGCTGTACGCCGTCGGCGGGCAGGACCTCGGCTATCTGCCGGGCTCGGAGAACGAGAAGATGTCGCCGTGGGCGCAGGCCGTCTACGACACGCTCTCGGCAGTGACGACGCCCGAGGTGATCGAGGAGGTGCTGGACCGCGGCATGCTGGAGGTCCTGCCCCTCACCCACATCCGCGGCCGGTCCCTGCACGACTCGTTCGTGATCGTGGACGAGGCGCAGTCGCTGGAACGTGGTGTACTTCTCACAGTTCTGTCCAGAATCGGGCAGAACTCGCGGGTCGTGCTCACCCATGACGTGGCGCAGCGGGACAACCTGCGGGTCGGCCGGCACGACGGAGTCGCGGCGGTCGTCGAGCGGCTCAAGGGCCATCCGCTCTTCGCGCACGTGACGCTGAGCCGTTCCGAGCGGTCGCCGATCGCCGCCCTCGTCACCGATCTGCTGAACGACATCGGCGCCTGAGGCGCGAGAGCAGATCACTCACCGTCCGCGCCATGGCGCGGACGGTGAGTTCTGTCATGACTCCGGGTGACGTGATCTGTTCGTTATGTTCGAGTGTGACGAGAGTCACAGAACTTATCGGGAACATCCAGAACCCCTGCTCTGCCAGGGGTTTCTTGTGTTTTTAGAAGAGTTGACCTTCTCTTGGCGTGGCTCAAACCCCGGGATCGGGTTGCGGGATACCCCCGGCTGTGCGGCATGGTTTCCCCGGAAGCCGAGATAACGGACGAACCCGCTGGAGAGGAGCCAGAGCGTGCCGACCGAAGCGCCGCCCCGGGCTTGGGAACCAGCGGGTCCGCACGACCCGCATCCCGATGTCAAGGTCGCCGGGGTGCCCGTCGAACGGGAACGGCTCGACGTCCGGCTCGGCGCCGCACAAGGACCCGGCAAGGTCTTCCTGGCTGGCGCCGTCACCGCGCTGATCGCGGTGGTGGGCGTCTCGGTGTTCACCCTCCTGTCCGGCGGATCCGCCGAGGAGGACACGCCGCTCAGCCAGAGCGTCATCGAGCCGACCCGGCAGGCCGCGGTCGACACCCCGCCGACCGAGGACCCCGCGCCGCCGCAGCTGTCGGCGGAGGAGCGGCGCAAGGAGCTCAAGAAGCGCGCCTCGGAGGCCGCGCGCAAGGACAAGGTCCCCTCGCCCTCGCTGAAGAAGGGGCCGACCCCCGAGCCCAGCGAGCCGGCCGGACCCGCCACCGAAGGGGAGGGCCCGCCGGTGTCGCCGGGCACCGCCCAGGCCGTCGCCAAGGGGATGCTGCCCAAGTACGGCTGGAAGGCCAAGGAGCAGTTCGGCTGCCTCTATGAGCTGTGGAACCGCGAGAGCGGCTGGCGCACCACCGCCGGACGCGTCGATGGGCCCTACGGCATCCCGCAGGCCAACCCCGGCTCGAAGATGGCCGGCGAAGGGCCCAAGTGGCGGACCGACGCCGCGACCCAGATCAGATGGGGCCTGAACTACATCAAGGGCCGCTACAGCAGCCCCTGCGGAGCCTGGTCGCACTTCCAGGCCAACCACTGGTACTAGGCCGCGAGGCCCGGCATCAGCCCAAGTCTCCGGACCTCGCGTCCGGTGAGGCGACACGGAGGTCGCCTCAGCAGGTGACACGGAGGTCACCGCAGCCGCCGTCCGTCCCGGGCGGCACGCTTCACCCGCGCCGAAGCGGGTTCACAACCCCATAAGCGGCGAGCCCCCTGCGGGACGCTCGTCCCCCTCGCCGCGCCCACCCCGGATGAGCGGGCGGACCGCCCGCGCCGCGCCTCAGTGCGCCCTTTTCCGAGCCCGATCGGTCGTGACGACACGACAGCTCTGCCCGGGGTGTCCCCAGCCTGTGACGCGATCGGCGTCCGGCCGATGAAAGGATCCCCGTGTCCGGACACACCACCCCCCAGGCCCCCCATGACCGTCTTGGACGATCTATCGGATCCATCGGGATACGCGCCCTGCGTGTTACGGCGGCGACGGGTCTGGTCCTGGGACTCGTGGCGGCACCGAGCGCCGCCGCCCGCGCCGAGACCGCACCGGCGACCGGAGCACCCGCGGCCCAGACGGCGAAGAAGGCGTCGGCCGCGAAGAAGAAGGCACGCACCGCCAAGCAGCGCAACAAGGCGATCGCTCGGACGATGGTGCGGAAGAAGGGCTGGACCGACCGGCAGTACCGGTGCCTTGTGTCGCTGTGGACCAAGGAGAGCAACTGGAACCACCGCTCCTACAACCCCCGTTCGGGAGCCGGAGGAATCCCGCAGGCGCTGCCCGCGTCGAAGATGAGCTCCGCGGGCAGGGACTGGCGGACGAACCCGAAGACGCAGATCAAATGGGGTCTGCGCTACATCAAGGGACGTTACGGGACGCCCTGCGGGGCCTGGGCGCACTTCCGTTCCCGCAACTGGTACTGATCTCCAGGTCAAGCGCCGGGCCGTCCGGTCACGACGTGCCCGGGAAACCGGCAAATCCCGGTTCCGATCGGCGAATTCCATGATCGCTCTGTTTGTTTCGCGGTGACGGTACCTGCCGTGTCACCTCGCACGG
>JAFACJ010001032.1 GCA_023425615.1 Actinomycetes bacterium | reverse complement strand
TCACCGCCCTGATCTCCGGCCAGGCGATGGTCTCCTGGCTGAAGGAGAACACCGTGCCGCCCCCGCTGTCACGGCGTCCCTTCTTCCCCGTGGACCTGTGCGCGGGCTACGTCGCGGGCGGGACCCTCATCACCGAGGTCGAGCGCAGCGGGAGGCCGCCCTTCGTCACCGGGCCCGAGGCGCCCCCGCTCACCGGCGACGACCCCGACGCCTGGCACGCGCTGCCCCCTCTGCCGCCCGACAGCATGCGCCGCCGGCGCCGCATCGACGTCTCCGCCGACGGCGAGGTCGACGCGTTCTTCCGCGACTCCCACGTCGAGTCCGACGGCACGGAGTACGTCATCCACGAGTACACGCTCACCGCCCGGATCGACACCGGGACCGGGCTGCTGGCCTCGTGCGAGGCGCGTCCCCGGGTCCTGCCGTGGGTGGAGTGCCCCGGCGCGGTCGCCAGCGCGGGCCGCGTCGCCGGGGTCCCCCTCGACGGGCTCCGCCGGCACGTGCGCGAGACCTTCACCGGCATCTCCACCTGCACCCACCTCAACGACATGCTGCGCGCCCTCGCCGACGTGCCAGCCCTGCACGCGCTGAGCGGGCGGACGGCCTGACGCCGTCGGCCTCCGCGGCCGGGAGCGGCGGAGCCCCTCGCCGAGCCGATCCGTGCGGCAGGATGGAGGCAATGGCGTCTACGTGGAGGAGGCCCCAGGGGTGACGGCCATCCGGAGCGGCCAGAGGCTTCTGGTCCACCGGCACTTCTCCTACATGGGCGAGACGGAGTTCCTGGCGGCGGGCGTCGAGTTCCTGACGTCCGCCCCGCCCGGCCGCCCTCTCGTCGTGGTGGCGGCGCCGCGGAGCCTGGAGGCGCTGCGCGCGCTCGTCCCTGCCGAACTGGAGTGCCACCAGTCCGCGGAGTGGTTCGGCACCCCGCCGCGCGCGCTGGCCGCGCTCATCGCCGCGGGCCGGGAGCGCTGGTGGCGGGAGGGGCACGTCCACCTCCTGGTGGACCAGGCGTGGACGGGCCGCGCCCGGCGCGAGGTGCGCGAGTGGAAGCGGCACGAGGCGCTGCTCAACGTGGTGCTGGCGCACACCCCCACCCACCTGCTGTGCGCGTACGACGCGGCGCGCTCCCCCGGCGACGTGCTGAGCGCCGCGCGCCGCACCCACCAGGGCGACGACTACGCCGACCCGGTCGGCTTCGTCGCCTCGTGCGACAACACCCTCCTCGCCTCCCCCGGCGAGCCGTTCGTCACCCGCGGCTTCCAGCACGGCGACCTGCCGTCGCTGCGCCGCTTCACCGACGAGGCGCTCGGCGCCCTCGGCGTGCGCCACACGATGCCGATGCTCCTGTCGGTCGACGAGGTGGCCGCCAACATCATCAAGCACGGCAGCGGCGCCGGCTCCCTGTGCGTCTGGTCCGACGGCACGTCCGCGATCTGCGATCTGGTCGACCCCGGCTTCCGCCTGGACGACCCGCTCCTCGGCTTCCTGCCCCCGCACCCCGACCGCACCGGCGACGCCGGCATGTGGGCGGTGCGCCAGCTGTGCGACCTCGTCGAGATCCGCTCCGGCGCCGACGGCACTCTCTTCCGCCTCCACCTCCACCTCACCCGGCCGCCATGACGGCGTCTTCCGGCCAGGGAAGGTGCGGGCCGGGCGGATCGGACTAAGCTCCGCTTTCAACGGCCCTACGAGCCATCTGGGGACCCCATGGGCAAGCCGCTTCCCGCAGTCCGCAGGATCAGCTTCGTCGTCGACATCGAGGGCTACTCGCGCCGCACCGCGCCGGGGCAGGTGGACGCCCAGGGGCGGCTGCTGTGGACGGTCACCCACGCGCTGCGGGCGGCGGGCGTCTCCTCCACCGAATGCGAGCGCCAGGACCAGGGCGACGGGCAGCTCATCATCCTCCCGCCGGGGGTGGACGAGGCGCGGGTGCCGCCGACGCTCATCCTGGCCATGCACAGCGCGCTGCACCGGGTGAACGCGGTGCCCGGCGAGGCGGGGCGGCTGCGGATGCGCGTCGCGCTGGCGCAGGGTCCCGTGCAGATCGCCCCGACCGGGTTCGTCGGGGCCGGGGTGGTCGACGCGTGCCGCATACTCGACTCCGATCCGCCGCGCCAGGCGCTCAAACGGCACGGCGAGGCCGACCTCGTCGTGATCGTCTCCGCCGACCTCTACCACCAGGTCTTCGCGCAGGACTACACGGCCGGGCTGACCGGACGCGAGTTCCAGCCCGTCAAGGTCGTGATGAGCGCCAAGGGGTACCGGGCCGACGCCTACCTGTACGTGCCGGGCGCCTCCCCGGCCCCCGGGCTCGTGCCCGACTTCACCGGCGCCTACGAGAAGGAGTCGCGCCTGCCCTGGCGGGTCGTGGTCCCGGCGACCGCCGTCACCGTGACCGGGCTGTGGTGGGGGTACGAGGCGCTCCGCGCGGACCACGCGCCGCCCGCGGAGGAGACGGCCTCGCCCCTCGGGCACCGCCTCGGGCACGGCCCGCAGCACCACCACACCGGCCACGAGCAGCTCGTCGGCCACGCCGAACTCGGCCACGACCTGTACCACGATGACCACCTGCCCGGCCTCGACGACGGGTACGAAGCCCTCGCGCACGACCACCCGGCCGACTGGTGGCATGATCCGGGGCACGACGACCACGACCCGCTGTCCCACGACGACCACATCGGCTCCTCGCACCTCTTCGACCACCACGACGCCGACTTCGGCCTCGACGACCTGGACC
Organism: Actinomycetes bacterium; assembly: GCA_023425615.1. GTDB lineage: Bacteria > Actinomycetota > Actinomycetes > Streptosporangiales > Streptosporangiaceae > Actinocorallia. Next base: position 144 of record JAFACJ010001032.1, on the reverse strand, counting down.
GGTGAGGCGCCCGCCAGCGGTGCGCGCCCGGCTCAGAAGGATAGGAGCGAGGGTGAGGTCCCGTTGAGGAGGTGGTCGCCCACCGATCTGGCGCGCAGGACCTCGGGGTTGTGGGACGAGACCGTCCGGGCGTTGCGCCAGTGC
>JAFACJ010001028.1 GCA_023425615.1 Actinomycetes bacterium | reverse complement strand
CACCAGCGCCGCCAGCAGGACCAGCGACGGCACCACCGACAGCACCAGCCGGACGGCCGGCGTCCGCTCCCGCCACCACCGTGCCGACGGACCGCCAAGCACGACGGCCCCGCCCAGCAGGACGGCGCCCACGGACCAGCCCACGACGATCTGCCCGACCGAGTGCACGCCCAGCGCGTACCGCGACCAGCCGATCCCCAGCGCCAGCGCCGCCGCTGCCGCCCAGCACGCCCCCCTGCCGCGCCGCCCGAGGCCCGCGCCGAACGACCCCGCCAGCGCCCCCCACACCACGACGGCGTTCTGCGCGTGCCCCGAGGGCATCCCGAACGACTCCAGCGACGCGCCCGGCACGATCCCCGGATCCGTCCAGTACGGCCGCGGCTGCACCGTCCACAACTTCCCCAGCTCGTTGACCGCGCCGCTGAGCCCCAGCAGCACCAGCCCCCTGGCCCCCGCCAGCGGACTCACACACCACGCCACCACCAGCAGCATCGGAACATAGAACCCCGAACTCCCGATGACCGAAAGCACTTGCGCCATCACCCGATGATCCCACCCCCACCGACCGCCCCCGCCCGTCATCCACAGACCGACGGCTGAACGCACATGTCCCCAGGTCGAAGGGCTTGAAGACCCGATCCGATCGACCGCCGACCAACGCACGCTGACGCGCACCGCCGTGGCCGAAACGCGCGCTGACGCGCACCGAACGATCCGCAGACGAAGCCGACAAGCCACGTGGACCCCGAGTGCCAGGACGGCGAACGCCGAGAACACCGAAGGCCAGAGGCCAGCGGCCGGGACGGCTGAGGTCGGGGTGGGCGGGTCAGGAGGTGCGGCGGAGGAGGGACAGGAACATGGCGTCGGTGCCGTGGCGGTGCGGCCAGAACTGGGCGTGGGGGCCGGGGCCCAGGTCCGACAGGCGGGGTGCCACCCCGGTGAGGATCTCGACGGCGTCCAGGCGCTGGACGTCCTGGCGGGTGCGCAGGACGTCGTCGACGACGACCCTGGTCTCGGCGAGATGCGGGGAGCAGGTGACGTAGGCGACGACGCCGCCGGGGCGGACGGAGTCCAAGGCGGTGCGCAGCAGGTCGCGCTGGAGGGGGCCGAGTTCGGCGACGGTCTGCGGGGTGCGGCGCCAGCGTGCCTCCGGGCGGCGGCGCAGCGCGCCGAGACCGGTGCAGGGGACGTCCACCAGCACGCGGTCGAAGCTCCCGGGCTGCCAGGGCGGGCGGGTGCCGTCGGCGACCAGCACCTCGGTGTCGGGGGAGACGACACGGCGTACCAGTTCGGCGCGGTGCGGCTGGACGTCGCACGCCACCAGGTGCGCGCCGCGCTGCACCGACAGCGCCGACAGCAGCGCCGCCTTGCCCCCGGGCCCGGCGCACAGGTCGAGCCAGCGGCCGTCCTCGCCCTCGAGCGGCGCCGCGGCCAGGGCCAGCGCCACGAGCTGGCTGCCCTCGTCCTGGACGCCCGCGCGGCCGTCGCGTACCGGCGCGAGCTCACCCGGGTCGCCTTCGGGCAGGTAGGCGGCGTACGGCGAGTAGTCGGCCGGGCCCGCGCCCAGCTCGTACAGCTCCTCGGGCGTCGTCCGGCCGGGGCGCGCCACCAGGGTGATCCCGGGCCGCTCGTTGTCGGCGGCGAGGAGGTCCTCGATCTCTTCCGCGCCGACGGCGTCGCGCAGCGCCGAGACCACCCATTTGGGGTGGCTGTAGGTGACCGACAGCCGTCCCAGTTCGTCCTCGGGCGCGGCGACGACCAGCCAGCCCGGCAGGTCGCGGGTGGTCACCCGGCGCAGCACCGCGTTGGCGAACCGCGCCTGCCCCGGCCCCGCCACCGACCGCACCAGGTCCACGGTCGTGGAGACGGCAGCGTGCGCCGGGATCCGGGTGCGCAGCAGCTGGTGGGTGCCCAGCCGCAGCAGGTCGCGCAGCGGCGCGTCGATCTGCGCCACCGGACGGTCGCTGCACAGGTCGAGGATCGCGTCGTACGTCCCCAGTCCCCGCAGCGTCCCGTACGTCAGCTCGGTGGCCAGCGCCGCGTCACGCCCCGACAGCCCGCGCTCCCGCAGGACCCGCGGAAGCAGCAGATTGGCGTACGCGTCACGCGTGTCCACCGCCCGCAGCACGTCATAGGCCGCCCGCCGCACCGCGTCCCCGGGCGCCCGCCGCTGCGCCTGCCGCCCCGGCCTCCGGTTGTCATGCGCACGATTCCGGTGCGCGCTACGCCTCCGCTGCTCAGGCATCGAACCCCTCCCCCACCGGAACCGCCACACCGACCACCGATCCACACCCCCGCGACGGCAACAGCCTCACCGGACGCCCGCCGTCCACCCACCCCGCGGAAAGAAGGCGCCCCGCGAACGACACACCGGAGGCCCACCGGCGATGGGAAAGAGCAACGCGCCACGCGTCAAGACTCCGCACCGCGAAAAGACGACCCACGAACGGCACACCAGAGGCCCGCCAAGCGGAAGCCGACCGCAGAGGAAAAGCGACGCGACCCGTGTCAAGGCTTCGCGGCCCGTGCGTGGCGAGAAGGGCGCGCGGGGGTGAGGGGGGCGGCTCGGCGGGGGCCGGGCGGTGGGAGAGAGCCGGGGTCACTGGAAGCGGTCCTCCGGGGTGAGGCGGAGGCCGCGGGCCCAGTCGACGGCCTTCATGCGCTTCTTGCCGGGCGGCTGGAGCTCGCCCAGGGCCACCGGGTGGGTGGCGGTGCCGACGAGGACCTCGGACTTGGCGACCTTCAGCTCGCCGGGGGCCAGGGGGCCGCCGCCCGCGGCGGGCCGGACCGGGCCCAGCTTCACGCGGTCGCCGCGGAACGTCGTCCAGGGGCCGGGGGCCGGCGTGCAGGCGCGGCAGAGCCGGTCCACCCGCATCGCCGGGGCGCTCCAGTCGACCCTGGCGTCCTGGGGCGTGAGCTTCGGCGCGTAGGAGACGCCCTCCTCCGGCTGGGGGACGGCGCGCAGGGCACCGGCCTCCAGGCCGTCCATGGTGTCGCGCAGCAGGCGGGCGCCCGCGTGGGACAGGCGCTCCAGGAGCGCGCCGCTGGTGTCGTCGGGGCGGATCGGCTCGGTGAGGTGGCCGAAGACCGGGCCGGTGTCCAGGCCCTCCTCGATGAGGAAGGTCATCGCGCCGGTGATCTCGTCGCCCGCGAGCACGGCGTGCTGGACGGGCGCCGCGCCGCGCCACGCCGGCAGCAGCGAGAAGTGCAGGTTGACCCAGCCGAGCCGGGGGACGTCCAGCGCCGCCTTGCGCAGGATCGCGCCGTAGGCGACGACCGGGCAGCAGTCGGGCGCCAGCTCCGCGAGGCGGTCCAGGAACTCCGGATCGCTCGCCTTGGCCGGCTTCAGCACCTCGATACCGCGGGCGGCCGCGACCTCGGCGACCGGGCTCGCCGCCAGCCTGCGGCCCCGGCCCGCCGGCGCGTCCGGGCGGGTGACCACGGCCACCACCTCGTGCGCCGAGTCCAGCAGTGCCTCCAGCGGCGGCACCGCCGCCTCGGGGGTTCCGGCGAAGACCAGTCTCATGTCAGATGGCCCGCCCGAACGTGCGGTGCGGGGAGTCCCTGACCACGGGCGCGGGCTCGCCGAACCACTCGGCCTCCCGGATCGCCTTCATCGCGAGCTTGCGCTGCTCGGGGTCCATCCGGTCGATGAACAGGATGCCGTCGAGGTGGTCGGTCTCGTGCTGGACGCACCGCGCCAGCAGCTCGGTGCCCTCCACCGTGATCGGCTCGCCGTGCATGTTGAAGCCCTTGGCGACGACGCCGTAGGACCGCGGCGTCGGGAACGCCAGCCCCGGCAGGGACAGGCAGCCCTCGTCGCCCTCCTGCATCTCCTCGCTGAGGTCCAGCGACGGGTTCACCAGATGCCCCAGCCTGTCGTCCACGTAGTACGTGAACACCCGCAGCCCGACGCCGAGCTGAGGCGCGGCGAGACCGGCGCCCGGGGCGTCGATCATGGTGTCGGTGAGGTCCTTGACCAGCTGCCGCAGCTCCTTGTCGAAGTCCTTGACGGGCTCCGCCGGCGTTCGCAGCACCGGGTCACCGAACAAACGAATCGGCTTGACCGCCAAAGCCATCTCCTCAGGCTGAAGGTTCTCCGGATCGCCCCCAGTCTATGAGCGCTCTCCCCCCTTTTCGGCCCTTCCCCATCGGGACGGGCCCCCGACCGCAGACATGGCCGGGGGCTCGGGACCGCGGTGGATCACCTGGAGCGGGCCTTGAAGGCGGACTTGCGGGCCAGCTTGGCGAAGTCCTTGTCGTGGTGGTGGTCGCCGATCGCCTCCAGGACCTCGCCCACCTGCGGGTGGTCCAGGCGCCAGACGTCCTCGACGAGGGAGTTCAGATCGGCGTCGACCTCGGCCTCGGCCAGGGAGAGCTGGACCGCGTCGTGCGGGCCGACCGCCTCGATCATGCCGGCGACGGTGTCGACGAACATCCACTGGAGGTCGGTCTCCGACGGCGTCGTCTTCTCGTCGCCGTGGGTGTTCAGCCAGATCGCCGCGTACGGGCGGGTCTGCGGGGTGTCCAGGGCGCCGCGGATCACATGCTCGGCGTCCTGGCCGACCTGCTGCAGGACGACGGCGGCGATGTTGCGCTGCGCCGGGCGGCCGTCGCGCATCAGCCCCAGCAGGCCGGACGCCGCGTCCTGGGCGGAGCGTGCCGCCAGCCACAGCGCGATCTCCTGCTCGGCGGTGTCCTCCCGGTGGTGCACCAGCCCGCCGACCAGGTCCTCCGCGGTGCCCTCGGCCAGGTCGCCGATCAGGGGCGCGGTGTAGCCGTCGGCCAGCAGCAGCTCGCGGACGGCGTACAGGCCCAGCGGGGTGAGGGAGACCTCGGCGCCGCCGTCCACCGTCAGCGCGCCCCAGCGGGCCAGGCCGTCCAGCTCCATCCGCAGCGCCTGGGGCAGCCCCTGGGCCAGGATGCCGGCGTCGGCGATCTCGTAGGTGTCCTGCACGTGCTCGACCAGGCCGGTGACGAGCTCGCCGAGCGGCGCCGCCGCGCCGTGCTCGTACAGGTGCAGCAGCACGCTGGGCAGCTCGCCCTGGCAGACCTCCAGCGGGCTGAGCGCCTCGCCTTCGGCGAACTCCCGGGTGACGACGCCGTCGAACAGCGCCACCCACAGGGCCAGCGCCGCGGTGTCGTCGGCGCCCGTGTCGGGGAGTTCGGCAGAACGCGCCCTGTCGCCGTCCACCGCGATCAGGTCGGCGTACACCACGGCGTCCCAGAGCCGCTCCAGCTCGGGGTTCTCGCCTTCCTCGGCGGGCGCCAGGCCCAGGGCGCCGGCGGCTGCCTTGGCGTCCTCCTCGGCGAGCCGACCCTCCTCCAGGGCGCGTCCGTCGGCCCAGGAGGTGAGCTTCAGCGCGTCGGTGAGCAGCGCCGAGGCGCGGGCCGCGGCGGCCAGCTCCTCGCGGGGCGCCAGCCGGACGGGCGGCACGACGTTGTCGGCGGCGAACTGCCGCATGGCCCGCTCGACCTTCTCCTCATCGGAGAGCGCCTCGAACTCCCGCACCCACTCCTCGACCGCCGCGTCGTTCTCCAGGTCGACCCCGTCGGCCTCCATCATCCGGCTGAACAGCTCGGCGGCGTTGCCCTCGCCTTCCTTGGCGGCCTCCAGCGCCGCGGTGAACTCGGGCCCGACCGCGTCGAGCACCTCCCTCAGCTCACCGACGCGCGCCTCGTCCAGCTCCCCGCCCTCGGCGAGGAAGCTCACCAGGTCACGGGCCGCGCCCAGCACCGCGGGAGCGTCCTCGGGACCCGCCACCACGTTCTCGGGGAAGTCCTCCAGCAGGATCTCCCGCAGCAGTTTCCCGTCCAGCTCAGCGGTCCGGTTCAGGTCGGCCAGCTCCACCAGGATCCGCGCCCCGTGCAGGTCGGCGCCCTCCTTCTCGGCGGCCCACGCCTCGAACCCCTCGACCGTCGTCTTCACCCACTTCTCAGCCACCGTCGTACCCTATGCCCCTCCCCGCCGTCCGTCGTGCCAGAACGCGGTGACCGTTCTCTCGGAACTTCCGCCGGCGCCCCCGTCTCCGGGACGGGCGCCGGAGGCCGCCTGTAAC
>JAFACJ010001014.1 GCA_023425615.1 Actinomycetes bacterium | reverse complement strand
CGGTGCGGGTCGACGACGACGGGACCGGCCCGACGCCGCTGGGCGGTGAGGGCAGCGGCATCCCCGGGATGCGGGAGCGGGCCGTGGCGCTGGACGGCGAGTTCCAGGCGGGGCCACGGCCAGGAGGCGGGTTCCGGGTCCTGGCGCGGCTGCCGCTGGCGGGGGGCGTCCGATGATCCGGGTGGTGGTCGCCGACGACCAGGCGCTGGTGCGGGCGGGATTCCGCTCCCTGCTTGACGCCCAGGCGGACATCGAGGTGGTCGGCGAGGCCGAGGACGGCCGCGCCGCGGTCGAACTGGCCGAGGGGCTGCGGCCCGACATCGTGCTGATGGACATCCGCATGCCCGTCCTGGACGGGCTGGAGGCCACCCGGATGATCACCGCCGGGCCGGGCTCCGCGGATGTCCGGGTCATCATCCTGACGACCTTCGAACTCGACGAGTACGTCTTCGACGCGCTGCGCGGCGGGGCCAGCGGCTTCCTGGTGAAGGACACCGAACCGGTCGAGCTGATCCGCGCCCTGCGCGTCGTCGCCGGCGGCGACGCGCTGCTGTCCCCCGGGGTGACCCGCCGCCTCATCGGCGAGTTCGCCGCCCGCGCCAAGGAGCCGCGCAGCCCGTCCGCCCTCGGCGCGCTCACCGAGCGCGAGACGGAGGTGCTGGCCCTGGTCGGCGAGGGGCTGACCAACGAGGAGATCGCGGGACGGCTGCTGGTCAGCCCCGCCACCGCCAAGACCCATGTGAGCCGCATCATGATCAAGCTGGGCGCGCGGGACCGCGTCCAGCTCGTCGTGTTCGCCTACGAGTCGGGGCTGGTGCGCCCCGGCTGGACCGCCTGAGGCGCTCGCCCGTACGCCCCGCGGCGTAGGCGGAGTGCCTCCCGGAGGCGGACGACCCGGCGCGCGGCCCCGGGGCACGATCGGCGCATGTCCACGACACGCACCCGACCGGGAACGGAACGGGCCGCCGAGGGGAGAGCCGTGAAAGTGCGCGTTGACCAGGGGCGCTGCCAGGGGCACACGCTCTGCGCGATGGTCGCCCCGCGGGTGTTCGCACTCGACGACGTCGACGGCCACGCCTCGCCCGTCGACGAGGACGTGCCCGCGGGCGGCGAGGCCGAGGCGCACCGTGCCGCCAGGTCCTGTCCGGAGCGCGCGATCTCCGTCTCCTGAACCTCGCCGGCGCCGGCGGTCCGGCCCCCCACCCCCCGACGAAAGGGAAGGACTCATCGTGAGCGCACCAGAGACGACCGAGGACGACGACCGGAAGAAGAGCCGTTACGACTTCGACCGGCACACCGCGGAGTACCGCCACGACTTCGAGGCGATCACCCGGGAGATGCAGGGCAGGTGCCCCATCGCCTGGTCGGACACCCACGGCGGCCACTGGGTGGCCAGCGGCAACCGCGAGGTGTTCGAGCTCGCGGCACGCTCCTCCGGCGTCATCTCCAACGACCATGACGTGAAGGGCGAGCGGCGCGGGTACAAGGGCATCTCCATCCCCGCCCCCACCCGGGCGGGCAAGGGCGGCTTCCTGGAGATGGACCCGCCGGAGCAGCGCCACTACCGCCAGGCGCTGAACCCCTACCTGTCCCCGGCGGCGGTCGCCCGCTGGATCCCGGTGGTCGACGAGGTCGTGCGCGCCTGCCTCGACGAGCGGATCGAGACCGGCCGCATCGACTTCGTCGAGGACCTCGCCAACATCGTCCCGGCCGTCCTCACCATGGCCATGATGGGCGTCCCGCTGCGGAACTGGAGCAACTACAACGAGCCGGCGCACGCCGTGATCTACACGCCGCCGCACTCGCCCGACCTCGCCCGGGTCGGCAGGCTGCACGAGCGGATGCGCCAGGACCTCGCACGGCAGCTCGCGCAGATCAGGGAGAGTCCCCGGCCCGGCCTGGTCGACGCGCTCCTCCGGCTGGAGATCGACGGCGAGAGGCCCTCGGACGAGGACCTCCTGGGCGCGCTGCACCTGCTCATCGGCGGCGGCTTCGACACGACGACGGCGCTGACCGCGCACGCGATCGAATGGCTCGGTGAGCACCCCGGTGAGCGCGAGCGCCTCAGCCGGGAGCGGGACACCCTGCTGGACTCCGCGACGGAGGAGTTCGTGCGCTACTACGCCCCGGTGGTGGGCGGCGGACGCACCTTCTCCGCCGACTGCGAGATCGCCGGCACCCGCTTCGAGGAGGGCGAGCGCCTGTGGCTCTCCTGGGCGATGGCCAACCGCGACCCGTCGGTGTTCCCCGACCCCGACGAGATCGACCTGGCCCGCGAAGGGAACCGGCACACCGGCTTCGGCCTGGGCGTCCACCGCTGCATCGGCTCGAACGTCGCCCGCACCCTGTTCAAGCGCATGCTCACCCGGGTACTCGACCGGATGCCGGACTACGTGTGCGACCCGGAGGGCACGGTGCACTACGAGACGATCGGCGTCATCAACGGCATGCGCTTCCTCCCCGCCACCTTCACCCCGGGCCCCCGCCTGGGCCCGGGCCTCGATGAGACCCTGGAACGCCTCCAGCGAATCTGCGACGAACAGCGCCTCGCCGAACCGGTCACCCGCCGAAGGACGAAGGCGGAACTCTGACCCGACGCCCTCCGCCACCGCTCCCCCCCCCGCGCCGCCCAGCCGTGCGGCGCGGGGTCGGCGGAGCCGGTACACGCCGCTCGGGCGATCGGAGGCCACCGCGTACGAGTCACGTCAAGATGCCCGTGCCTCGTGTAGGGAAGGCGTCAGGAAACGATGAAAAGCCGAAAATCGGGTGTTCTCTTCCTTATGGCACCGTCGCCGGGGCGGTGGCGAAGGAAAGAGCCGAGATGCCGAGCGGAACACCATGGTACGGAGACTGCCCGCTGGGCATCGCCCTGGCCGCCGGTCT
>JAFACJ010000153.1 GCA_023425615.1 Actinomycetes bacterium | reverse complement strand
GAAGTCATCATCGGCGCCGTCCGCGATCCGGCCTTCGGGCCCGTACTACTGGTCGGGCTCGGCGGTGTGTGGACGGAGGTGCTGGCCGACACCGCGCTGCGGCTGCTGCCCATCACCGAACGCGACGCCTGCGAGATGCTCGACGAACTGCGCGGCCAAGCCCTGCTGGACGGCTTCAGGAACCAGCCGGGCATCGACCGCGCAGCCCTCGTCAAGACGATGCTCTCCGTGGGAGAGGCCCTCGCCTCCCGCGACTTCACGGAGTTCGAACTCAACCCCGTGATCTGTTCGCCCGGCGGCGCCGTCGCGGTGGACGCCAGGCTGATCGAGGGGGTGGACCGCGCCGGTGACACCCCCTCTTCAGAAGGTGGGACGTACGGTCAAGCCGCTCGGGTGCCTAACGCAAAGGTGACATTCAACGCACTCTTTTCACCGCGTGCAGTGGCCGTAGTAGGCGCCTCCACCAAGAAGCCGAACTTCGGGAACATGTTCCTCGACTTCTACAAACGGGCCTTCTCCGGGCCCGTCTACGCCGTCCACCCGACCGCGCAGGAGATCGACGGCGTGCCATGCGTGCCGTCCCTCGCGGACGCGGACGTCGATTATGCACTCGTCGCCGTGCCCGCGGCACAGTGCGCGGACGTTCTCCGGCAGGCCGAAGGCATCCCGTACGTGCAGGTCATGAGCGGCGGCTTCGGCGAGACGGGCGACGCGGACGCCGAACACGCACTACTGGACGCGCTCCCGACGGGGACCCGCCTGCTGGGACCCAACTGCATGGGCGTCTACTCCCCCGCCGGAGGGCAGACGTTCCTCGGCGGACGGCAGGGCGAACCGGGACGCATCTCGGTCGTCTCGCAGTCCGGCGGGCTCGCAGGCGAGGTCATCAAGGTCGGCGAACGCCGGGGACTGGGCTTCTCCAAGGTCGCCACCGTCGGCAACAGCCTGGACGTCACGCCGGCCGAACTGCTCTCGTACTTCTCCGAGGATCCCGCGACGTCCGTCGTCGGCCTCTACCTTGAAGACCCCCGCGACGGACGCGCGCTGTACGAGGCGCTGACCCGCGCCTCCAAGCCCGTCGTGGCACTCGTCGGCGGACGCAGCGCGCAGGGGCAGCGGGCCGCCGCCTCCCACACCGGGGGGATGATCAGCGACACCCGGGTGTGGCGGGCGCTCGCCGAACAGACGGGATTGGCGCTGGTCACCAGCCAGGACGACCTCATCGGAGTGCTGGACTTCTTCGACCTCCACGGCGGACGTGCGGTCATACCCGATGGAGATGTCCTGGTCATCGGGCCGAGCGGCGGTGCAAGCGTCCTGGCGGCGGACGTGTTCGACGCGGCGGGGCTGCGTCTCGGCGGGTTCCCCGACGAGACGGCCGGACCGTTGAAAGCCCTCGGCCTGGGCGCAGGTACGTCACTCGCCAACCCGCTGGAGATCCCCGTCGGGCCACGCGGCAACCCCGAACTCGTCTCCAGGGCCGTCCAGACGATCCTGGAACACCGCACCTACGCCGACGTCATCACGCACGTCAACGTGCAGAGCTTCTTCACCTTCGGCGACAGCGCCGAGCCGCTTCTGGCGTATGCGCGTGCCGTAGGGGCGCTCCAGGCGGCGGCTGAGAACACCCGGGTCACGCTCGTCATGCGCAACAGCGAGTGTGCCCCCGCCGGGGTGGAGGAGGGGGTACGGGCCGTCGCCCGTGAGGCGGGGGTCCCCGTCTACCGCAGCATGGAGGCCGCCGCCGTCGCGGTGGCCGCGGGCAAGAAGTCACTCGGGAGCAGCTAATGGGTCAGCTTGACGGGAAAGTCGCCCTCATCACCGGCGGGGCACGCGGCATGGGCAAGGCCCACGTACGCAGGTTCGTCTCCGAAGGCGCAAAGGTGGTCTTCGGCGACCTTCTAGAGGAAGAAGGCGCCAAACTCGCCAGTGAATTCAACGGCGAGGCGTTGTTCATCCGCATGAACGTGACACAGCCCGAAGACTGGGAGGCGGCCGTAGGACTGGCCGTGGAGAGCTTCGGCAAGCTGGACGTGCTGGTCAACAATGCCGGCATCATCCGGGTGAAGAACATCGAGGACATGGAACTCTCGGAGTTCCAGGCCGTCATCAACGTCAACCTTGTCGGCCAGTGGCTGGGCATCAAGGCGGTCATCCCCGCCATGAAGGCCGCCGGCGGGGGCTCCATCATCAACGTGAGCTCGACCGAGGGGTTCGTCTCCGCCGCCGGATTCTCCGCCTACAGCGCCGGGAAGTTCGGCATCCGCGGTGTCACGAAGTCCGCGGCGCGGGAACTCGGCCCCTACGGGATCCGCGTCAACACCATTCACCCTGGTGGGATCTTCACTTCGATGTCCCTGGACCCCGAGGTCGTCGAACGCGCCGCCGACAACGCCGACGCGTTCATGAAGGCGCTGCCTCTGGGCCGGCTCGGCAAGACGCACGAGGTGTCCGGGCTCGTCTCCTTCCTGGCCTCCGATGACTCCTCCTACTGCTCGGGCAGCGAGATCCTCGTCGACGGCGGCATGATCACCGGTCCCGGCTTCTGAAGCAGCGGGCTGTCGAAGATCCTCCCGGTCAGCCAGATGAGGGCCGCCTGGAGCAGTCCCATCGAGGTCATCGCCGCGATGAACAGGTCGCGGTTCTCCGGAAGCGGGCACATGAGCACCAGAAGGCTGCCCGGGAGGCTCACCAGCACCAGCCTCAGACCGTCGAGGCCGGGGTCGGCTCCGGGCGCCCGGTGCAGGTGGAAGGACAGGCCCGTGATCAGGAGGGCGTAGAGGACTGCCGCGGGAGTGGCGATCTTGACCATGCCCACGAGGGAACCAGTCCCGCTATATCTCCCATATCCGTAAAAGTACTTAGATCTAAGTACCCAGATACTCAATTACCCTCGGCCCCATGGACATCGCGGACCCCTACCCCCGGCCCTCCGGCATCGCGGAGGCCGAGGCGCTGCAAGAGCGGCTGCGCGGGCTGGTCCGGGAGGAGCCAGGCCCCGCCTCCGTGCGCACCGTCGCCGGGCTCGACGTCGCCTACGCCGACGACCGCGTCGCGGGTGCCGTCGTCGTCCTGGACGCCACGACGCTCGAAGTCATCGAATCCGCGGTCTGCGTCGAGCGGCCTTCGTTCCCGTACGTGCCGGGGCTGTTCGCCTTCCGGGAACTGCCGCCGCTCCTGTCGGCCCTGCGGCGGCTGCGGACGGTCCCCGACCTCCTCGTCTGCGACGGCCACGGACGCGCCCACTTCCGGCGGTTCGGGCTCGCCTGCCACCTGGGGCTGCTCACCGGACTGCCCACGATGGGCGTCGGGAAGACGTTCCTCGTCGGCGAACACGTCGAACCCGGCAGAGAACGCGGCTCGTACACCGAACTCGTCCACGAAGGCGAGGTCGTCGGAAGGACCGTACGCACGCAGACGGGCGTCAAACCCCTCTACGTCTCCGTCGGCCACCGCATCGACCTCGACTCCGCCACCCGCCACCTGCTGGCGCTCAGCCCGTCCTTCCGGCTCCCGGAGACCACCCGCCGGGCCGACAGGCTCTCCCGGGACGCCCTCAAAGCGCCGGAGTCCGGTCCTGCCAGCGCTCCACCGACTGCAACTGCGCCGCCAGCGAGATGAGCACGGCCTCCTCGCCGTCATGGCCCAGGAGCTGCGCGCCGATCGGCAGCCCCTCGCGGCTGAACCCGGCGGGAACGCTCACACCCGGCCAGCCCAGGACGTTCCACGGCCAGCACAGCGGGCACAGCGCCGCCACGCCCGACTGCGTCTTCTGGTAGCCGGCGCCGTCGAACGCGCCGACCCGCGACGGCTGCTGCGCGGTGGTCGGGGTGAGCACGACGTCGGCGTACTGGAAGATCCTGCCGACGCGGCGGCGCAGGTAGGGGTCCATGCGCTCGGCCAGCGGCAGCAGCCTCCGGCCCACGGCGCGGCCGATCCTCGCCTCCGCCTCGGTGCGCGCCTCGGGACGCGCGCCGGGAATGGAGTCGAGCCAGTCCGCGACGCCCGCGGTGCCGCGCGGGATGAGACCGAGGCCGACGAGACCGTAGTCGGGATCGGCGGGGAACACCTTGTGGCCCAGGTCGGTGAGGATCCGCGCGGTCCGCTCGATCGCCCGCCGGATCTGCGGGTCGATCCTCCCGGTGACACCGAAGGCGGTCTTGAAGGAGACCGCGATCCGCAGCCTGCCCGGCTCGCGCCGCGCCGCCTCCGCGAAGGGGGTGAGCGGCCGGTCCAGCCGGTGCACGTCCTGCGGGTGGCTGCCGGTGAGGACGTCCAGCAGCAGCGCGGCGTCCTCGACGGTGCGCGCCAGCGGGCCCCAGACCGTCAGGCCGTGGAACGGGTCGGTGTGCGGGTAGCCCGACACCCTGCCCCGCTGCGGCTTGATGCCCACCAGGTTCGTCCAGGCCGCCGGGATGCGGATGGACCCCGCGCCGTCCGAGCCCACCGCCGCCGGGACCATGCCGGCCGCGACCGCCGCCGACGAGCCGCCGGATGAGCCGCCCGGCGTGTAGCCGAGCCTCCACGGGTTGCGCGCGGCGCCGTAGCCCGGCGACTCGCTGAACGGCCACAGGCCGATCTCGCACGTCCGCGTCTTGCCGACGATGACCGCGCCCGCCTCGCGCAGCCTCCGCACGAGTTCGGCGTCGCGCTCGGCCGGGAGGTGGTCGCCCTGGACGGCGAACGGCGTCGTCTCGCCCTCCAGGTCGGTGTCGTCCTTGATCGCGACGGGCACGCCCAGCAGCGGCGTCCGCTCCCCCGCCGCCAGCCGCCGGTCGGCCTCCGCCGCCTCCGCGCGCGCCGCCTCGTGCCGCAC
>JAFACJ010000982.1 GCA_023425615.1 Actinomycetes bacterium | reverse complement strand
CGCCACCACGATGCGCGCGTCGATGGTGATCAGCTCGATCCCCACCAGCGACACCCGGACGAAGGCGTCGATGACCAGCCCCTTGTCCAGGATCAGATCGACGACGTCCGCCAGCCCTCCACTGGATGAACGCTCGACCGGGGGCGCCGCCCCCTTGTACGAAGAGACCGTCATGGGTCCCTCCCCTTCTCAAGCCCTGCGCCTCGCCGGCTGACGTCCCCGGACCGGCCTCTCCTCCGTCTCGGCCGCCGGACGCCGCCGGGCCGGCCTCCGCGACCGCTCCTCCTCTCCAGGGGGCTGCCGCCGCGGGCGCCGCGGCCGCTCCTCTTCTTCTTCCTCTTCCTCTTCCTCGCGGGACTCTTCGCCTTCGAACGGCTCCTCCTCTTCGCGAGGCTCTTCTTCTTCCTCTTCCTCCTCCTCGCCGTACTCCTCGTCCCTCTCCTCGGGAGGCCCTTCCTCCTCCTCGTGCTCCTCGTGCTTCTTGTGCTTCTCGTGGTCCTCGTGTTCGGCGCGTTCCTGTTCGAGCGCGTCCTCGTGGCTCCGCACCACCTCGCCGTCGCGGATCTCGCCCCGCCAGCCCTCGATCTCGTCGGCCTGGAGGATCGCGTGCGCCATCACATGCCGCCGGAAGTGCTTGAGCTCCAGGCGCGCACGACGGCCCTGCGCCCGCCAGAGGTTCCCGGTGTGCTCGAAGAGCCCCTGCGGGTGGTACTCCATGACCAGGCAGATCCGGGTGAGGTTCGGCGCCAGTTCGGAGAAGGACACCGCGCCGTCGACATGCCCCTTGGCGCCCTTGGAACGCCAGATGATGTGGTCGTCCGGCACCTGCTCCACGATGCTCGCCTCCCAGGCGCGATGCGACCACCACACCTGCGCCTTCCAGGCGGTCTTCTGCTCCTCGGACCGGGACTTCTCTGCCTGCTCCACCTTCTTGGTGAAGGTCGGGAAGTCCTCGAACTGCGTCCACTGGTCGTAGGCGAGCCGGAGGGGGACACCGACGTCGATGGTCTCGACGATGTTGGTGAGCTTGAGCTTCTTCTTGCCCCCGCCCTTGCCCACCTTCTTGAGCTTCTCCTTCAGTCCCGTCATGCCGGCGCTGGCCGCCGCCCGCAGCGGCCCCTTGCCCTCGGTGAGCGCGCCCACCCCGCTGATCGCGGCCTTGACCCCCGGGCCGCCCCCGTCCTCCTGCTCGGCCTTCTGGAGCAGGTCGTGAGCGGTGCTGCTCAGCTTCTGACCGGCCTTCTCCCCCGCCGTGCTCAGCGCCTTCTCCGCGTAGGCGCCCAGGAAGTCCTTCGCCTCCCTGGCGAGCCTGCCGACGGGAAGGTCTTCGAGCAGACCGGTGCCCTTTCCCTTCCGCGGGGCTTCCTCGTCCATTTCCGTCGCCTTCCCTTCACGCGCCGCCGCGGCGGCTCCGCCTCATCGCGGCGCCCGCGTCCTCCTGGACGGCTCTGACGGCTCCTTCGCGACCGGCCTCCTTGCCGCACGCACCGGCCGGGCCTCCTCTTCTTCCTCTTCCTCCTCGGCGTACGCCTCGCCGCCTTCGGGCTCCTCCAGGTCCGGGCGGTCCTCGAACCCCCCGTGCCTCCGGTGCCTCCGGTGCCCCACGGGACCCCGGCGCCCTCGGTGCTCCTCGTACTCGTCCGGCTCCTCGCGGCCCCGGCGTCCTCTGTGCGCCTCGTGTTCCCGGTGTTCGGCGTGCTCCCGGTGTTCGGCGTGCTCGGCGTGTTCGGCGTGCTCTCCGCGTCCCGGTCCGGACCGGCCCGTCCGCGGCTCCTCGCCTTCCTCGCCCTCCTCGCCTCCCGCGCCCAGGCCGGCGACCTTCCCCAGCTTCTCCAGGCGCTTGCCCGTCCAGCCCTCGGCGTGCAGCCTCTCCGTGTGCTCGTGCAGGATGTCGCTGAGCGACTCCACACGGCCGGCCGCCGCCTTCTTCGACAGCTCGCTCCCCGTGGAGGTGAGCTGGCCGCGGAGATCATCGAGGACCTTGTCCAGCGATCCGCCGAGTGCCGTACGGCGCAGCAGTTCCCCCGCGTTGCCGGGGAGCCTTCCGCTGGCGGCCAGGAGCGCCAGGAGCACCGCCAGCCTCGTCTTGTGGCTCCGGCCCAGCAGATAGCCCCCGAGCACCGAGACGGCCATCCTTCCTCCGCCTCTCATGCTTCCCCCCTGCGTGATCGAGGGCGGCAGCATGCGGATGAGAACGCGTCAATCGGTATCGCGTCAGGACGCGGACAACCGCAGGTCGCCGCACATATTTCCCTTTGCTCCTCCCGAGGCTAACCCGACAAAGAGCATTAGACCCCACCAAAAAACCGACCCTCGGGAAGTCTTTAAGGCACCTTCACCCGCCCTCGCCCGTACCGGACGACCGCCGGGACCGCCGGGAACCCCGGCTCAGGGGCGCGGGAAACGGGCGACCCAGCGGCGCTGCCAGGGCGTCTCCACGGCACGCGGATGGTGGTGGGCGCGGGTCCAGGCGACGGCCTCGGCAGGGGGGAGGCCGGACAGGACGGCGAGGCAGGCCAGGACGGTGCCGGTGCGGCCGACACCGCCGCCGCAGGCGACCTCGACGGGGTGTCCGGCGCGGGCACGCTCGTGCAGCTCGCGGATGCCGGCGACGGCCTCGGCCTCGTCGCGGGGCAGCAGGAAATCGGGCCAGTCCAGCCACCGGTGCGGCCAGGGCAGCGCCGCCTCATGGCGGCGGCGCAGCCGTGCCGAGCCCAGATAGAGGCCGAAGGCCGGGGAAGGCCCCTCCGGGAGGGGGCGGCGCAGACCGCGGCCCCTGACCCGGGAGCCGTCGGGCAGGGTGATCGCGTCGGTGAGCGCTGGTGCCGTCATCCTCCTGTTTCTACCGGTCCGGCTACCGGTTCGGCGCCATGACGTAGGACATTCCCGGCTCATGGGCGACCCAGCGGTCGGACACGACGCCCAGGTACGGGGCGTTCATCTCCACCACATGGATCTCGACGCCGCCGGGGGCGGGCCGGGTGGCGTCCACCCAGCCGACATGCCCGTACACGCGGCGCGCGGAGCGCTCCCAGACCACGACGGACTGGGGTTCGGGCTCGGCCAGGACCAGCCAGCCCGACGCCCGCGCCTGCTCGTCCCAGGCGTGGGCGTCGCCGTAGATGGCCGGGTAGTGGCCGGTGAACGCCTTGAAGCGCTCGAACGCGTACCAGGTGCAGTTGCCCGCGGCGCCCATGTTGGCGCCCTGCGCCCTTCCGACCCGGCTGTGGTGGCTCGCCGCCCACAGGGGGCGGCCACCGGCGCGCAGCACGGCGTCGCCGCCGTCCTCCACGGTGAGCGACGCCGCGCCCCAGGCTCCCGTCCCGGTCTCCCACAGCGCCGCGCCCCCGGGGCCGAGAACCGCGAAATCGCCGTTCTCCCGGACGACGGCACGATTTCCCGGCGCTTTTCCGTTTCTGTTCCCCCAAAGGACGCCGCGGGGCCCAGAGAGCACCAGATCTCCGTTCTTGCGCATGGTGAGGCGGTATTTCGAATTCCGCGACCGGAGGGATTGGCCGGGAAAGAGCACCTCACCCGCCCTGAGATCGGGGCAGGGGGGAACGGCGGGCAGCGAACGCAGCCTCTTGGCGTTCACCCAGCCGTCCACGCCCTGGTGGCGGACCCGGAACCAGCGCCTGGCCCCGAAGGCGGCGCCGCCGTCGCGCCGGCACCAGACCGGCGTACGCGCGCCGCGGGGAATGCGCTGCCGGACCCGGCACCGCGTATCGGGGCATTCGCGTTGCTCGGTCCCCAGCACCGCCACCCGGACCCCGGGCCCGGCGGCAAAGGCACGCGGCGGCACCGCGGCAATACCCGCGGCCAGCATCAGCACCGGCAGGGAACGACAGAAAAACGCATTTTCCACGGCCACCGGATCCCCTTTCAGAGCGCAGTTCTCCGCCAGGCTAACAAGGGAAAGCGGGAATTACATAATGCGAATTCCGTCCGTTACCGACCGGATGGGCGGAGAGTCGGACCGCTTGCGGCCTCCGCAAAAAATCTTCCGCCCAGGGCATTGCCCGGCACGACGCCAGGATCTAATCTGCGGAACAGTGTTTCCTTGAGCGAAACACTGTTCCCAAAGCACGGAGAGCACGAGGAGAGACAGTGAAGGTCACCTTCAGCCGCCGTCTGAGGAGACTGGGGATCACCACCGCCATCGGCGCCTTCCTGGCGTCCATGGTCGCGGGGGTCCGGGCGGCGCAGGCCGCCACGGCCTGCAGCGGCTACTCGTCGTCCACCACCACCTGCGCCACCGAGTCAGCGACCATCGGCGGCTCCTCCTACACCCTCAAGTGGTACCTGCCCAACGGGACCGCGTCGGCGCTGATGCTCGTCGCGCACGGCTTCAGCCGCGACTGCGACAACCTCACCAACACCAGCAAGGCCATCGCCGAGAAGGGCGTCATGGTCTTCTGCGTCGAGGCCGACATGACCGCCGGCAACCCCACCCTGGGCAACGCCCTGGGCGACGCGCTGAACGCCCGCACCATCACCCCGCCGAACGGCAAGGCGCTCCCGGTGAACTACATCGTCGGCGGCCACTCCGCCGGCGGCCACTTCGCCTCCGTCGTCGGCGCCCGCCTCGCCGCCAAGGGGTACGCGGGGCTCAAGGGAGCCATCCTCTTCGACGGCGTCGCCAGCGACGGGTTCACCGCCAACCTCCAGGCCATCTCGGCCGGCGGCACCCGCCCGGGCCTGCAGATCGCGGCGCGGCCCAGCGTCAGCAACCTCTTCAACAACGCCTTCGGCGCCCTCGCCTCGCTCGGCGCGAACTTCGTCGGCATCCAGCTCGTGTGGAGCTCCTACAGCGGCGTCATCCCGGTCGGCGGAAGCTGCCACATCGACTCCGAGGGCGAGAACACCGACGCCATCGGCATCCTCGGCGCCGCCTGCACCCCCAGCTCCACCCAGGTCTCCCGGCTGCGCGACTTCGGCTCCACCTGGGCCAAGGACCTGGCGACCGGCTCCTACACCACGTCCTACTACTGCGCGAACTCCGACAACCTGTCCACCTGCGGCAGCAAGGCGCTGACCGTCCTCGGCGGCTCCCTGCCCTACGCCGCCGTCATCCCCAACTCCTGACCCTCCTGCCATCCCCCTCGCGAAGGGCCCGTCGCACAACGGGCC
>JAFACJ010000945.1 GCA_023425615.1 Actinomycetes bacterium | reverse complement strand
CTTCTCTTTTGCTTCTGCGCCGAAACTGCTCACAGATCCGAATTCATCCACAGATTTCGATCTGTGAGCAGTTTCGGTGGGGTGCAGGGTCGACCGGCGCCGAGAGTGGCTGCCATGAGCTATCTCGACGAACCCTTCATCGGCAGTGAGGCGCTCGAGCGCGGCCTGGTGCGCAAGTACGACCTGCGCACCCGCTTCACCGCGCTGTACCCGGATGTCTACATACCGAACAGTCTTCAGCCGTCGCTGCGGCAGCGGGCCACCGCGGCCTGGCTGTGGACGCATCGCCTGGGCATCATCGCGGGGTTGACCGCGTCGGCGCTGCACGGCGCCAAATGGGTCGACGACGATGCCCCGATCGAGCTGATCTGGCCGAACTCCCGCACCCCACCCGGTCTGCGCACCTTCGATATGCGGTTGCGTCCAGGGGAGTCGTTCCGGACGGCCACATTCCGGATGACGACACCGGCGCGCACCGCATTCGACCTCGGCCGCCGAAAACCACTGGGTGAGGCGGTCGCCCGCCTCGACGCACTCGGCAACGCGACAGGCCTGAGCGCAGCCGATATCCACGCCGTTGCCCGGCAACATCCCGGGAAACGGGGGTTGCGCCTACTCGAACGGGCCCTCGACCTCTACGACCCGGGCGCCGCTTCGCCGAAGGAGACGTGGGTGCGGCTGCTGGTGATTCGCGCCGGATACCCACCGCCGCAGACGCAGATCCCGGTGGTCAGCCCCGACGGCCGCCGAAAGTACTACCTCGACATGGGCTGGCCGGAACTGATGGTGGCTCTGGAGTACGACGGCGAACACCACCGTCTCGACCCGGTCCAATACCGCTACGACGTCATCCGCTCGGAGGATCTCGTCGCGCTCGGCTGGTCGCGTGTCCGGGCCGTGCGTGGCAACTCGGCGGCCGACATCCTCGACCGACTCGCCCACGCCTGGCGATCGAGACTGCGCACAGATCGCGAAATCTCGTGAAAAAGCGATCTGTGCGCAGTCTCGGCGCGCAAAGAATCAGGAGAGGCGCTCGATGATCATCGCCATGCCCTGGCCGCCGCCGACTCACATGGTCTCCAGACCGAACTGCTTGTCGTGGAACCTGAGGCCGTTGATGAGGGTGCTGGCGATACGGGCGCCCGTCATGCCGAAGGGGTGGCCGACGGCGATGGCGCCGCCGTTGACGTTGAGCTTGGTGTCGATGTCGATGCCCAGCTCGTCGGCCGAGGGCAGGACCTGGGCGGCGAACGCCTCGTTGATCTCCACCAGGTCGATGTCGTCGATGGTCAGGCCGGCCAGGGCCAGCGCCTTCTTGCTGGCCTCGACCGGGCCGAGGCCCATGATCTCGGGGGAGAGGCCGGAGACGCCGGTGCTGACGATCCGGGCGAGCGGGGTGATGCCCAGCTCGGCGGCCTTGGTGTCGCTCATGACGACGAGGGCGGCGGCGCCGTCGTTCAGCGGGCAGCAGTTGCCGGCGGTGACGGTGCCGTCGGGGCGGAAGACCGGCTTGAGCTGGGAGACGGCCTCGTAGGTGGTGCCGGCGCGGGGGCCGTCGTCCTTGCTGACGACGGTGCCGTCGGGCAGCGTGACGGGGGTGATGTCGGTGGCCCAGAAGCCGTTGGCGATGGCCTGCTCCGCGAGGTTCTGGGAGCGGACGCCGAACTCGTCCTGGCGCTGCCGGGAGACGCCCTTCAGGCTCGCGACGTTCTCGGCGGTCTGGCCCATCGCGATGTAGATGTCCGGCAGGATGCCGTCCTCGCGGGGGTCGGTCCAGGCCTGTCCGCCCTCGGCCAGCTTGTCGGTGCGGTGCTTGGCGGGCAGGAACTTGTCGTTCTTGGTGTTCGGCAGGCTGTCGGAGTTGCCGAGGGCGAAGCCGGAGACGTGCTCGACGCCAGCGGAGACGATGACGTCGGCCTCACCGGACTTGATGGCGTGGAAGGCCATCCGGGTGGTCTGCAGCGACGAGGAGCAGTACCGGGTGACGGTCGCGCCGGGAACGGTGTCCAGGCCGAGCAGCACCGCCACGACGCGCGCCATGTTGTAGCCCTGGACGCCGCCGGGCAGACCGCAGCCGAGCAGGAGGTCGTCGATGGTGTTGGGGTCGAGCTGGGGGACCTTCGCCAGGGCGGCGGAGACCATGCTCGCGGCGAGGTCGTCCGCGCGCAGGTCCTTGAGCGATCCCTTGAAGGCGCGTCCGATGGGGGAGCGGGCTGTCGCGACGATGACTGCCTCGGGCATGGATTCCTCTTCTCTGGAGGGACGGGTACTCCGGCGGTAAGTTACCGGTGAGTACTCTAATCCTGTTCTAGGACAAGATTCTAGAAATCCCTTGGGGAAGAGGGCCACCTCGGGGTGGTCTTAGCCGTACATGCCCGGGGCGGTGCCTGTGGTGTCGCGGATGCCGTGGAGGGCGCCGTGCTCGTCGCGCCAGGCGCGGACGCCGTCGGAGGAGCCGGTGTACCAGATGGGCGGGGGGCCGGAGTCCGAGACGCGGCGGCCGGTGGACAGCTCGTAGGCGCACAGGGGAGCCACCGGGAAGAAACCGGACGCCCCTCCGGCCAGGCGCAGCGGCTTGGGGGAGGTGGTGCAGAAGGACCACGCGCGCAGTTCCTTGAGGGGGACGGCGCCCGCGCCGCGGAACTCGAAGGCCGAGCCGGGCTGATCGGGGACCCAGAAGCCCAGGGACGTCAGGTCCGAGGAGAAGGACAGCCACCAGGAGGAGCCCGAGGGCACGGCCGAGGCGGGGACGGAGGCGAGCCTGCGGCCGGTGCGGGCGTCGATCCGGGTGAAGCCGCGGTAGCCGCCCGAGGCGCCCACCTCGCGGGTGACCAGGCCGACGGCGGGGTTGGGGCTGGGGTAGATCCGCAGCTGCCGCGGATGCGCCCACACCGGGGAGCCGTCCGACAGGCGCAGCGCGAAGAAGCCGTACGCCGACAGCGACCCGCCGCGCCGGGCCGGCGCGATGCTGCCGAGGAGGAGGTCGCCCGCGGAGCCGAACGACCAGCCGCCCGACAGGTCGACGCCGGATCCGACCGCGTCCTCCACCGGGAACGACCACAGCGGCCGGCCGGCGTCCGCCGAGAGCGCGGCGAGGACCGGGCGCTTGGCCATCCGGAAGACCACGACGCGGTCGCGGTCGGCGTGCTCGACCTCGGCCAGGCCGCGCAGCCGCCACAGCACCCGCCCGGTGTCGCCTTCGAGCACCACGAACCGGGGATTCCTGCTGGCCGTCGACTCCGACAGGCACACGTTCTCGCCGCAGGCCACCGGACCGAACGTGGAGTCCACGCCCCGCGCCCACACCTGCTTGCCGGTCTTGGCGTCGCGGGCGACGAGCATCGCCTTCCACTGCCCGTCGGTCCGCGGCTCCAGCGCCACGACGGAGGTCCCGGCGATGGCCGGCGGCTGCACGCCCATGCCGGGCAGCCGCCCCGCCATCGTGGCGGGGCCGGTCCACAGCCTGCGCCCGGTGGCGGCGTCGTCGACGGCGGTCTCCAGCATCCCGGCGGGACGCACTCCGGTGACCGCGACGACGCCCGAGCCGATGACCGGCCTGCCGGCCACGTTCACCTTGGTGTCGGTCCAGTCCTCGGCGGCGTGCGCGACGTCGGGCCCGGGGGCGTGGGAGCACCCGGAGATCAGGAGTAGCCAGGCGGACGCGGAGAGTAGCCGCCTGCGGGCGGTCGAGGGCGAGGACATGGGGCGGACTCCAGGCGGGGCGGGGAAGGCGGCGTTCGGCTCTAGACCGCGCCGGGCGCCACCTCGGGCACGGCGGAGCCGTCCGGCGCGGAACGGGCGGGAGCGGCGCTGCCCGCGCCACCCGTGCGGCGCAGCAGCGTGACCCAGCGGGACATGCCGTCGCCGCCCCGCGCCGTCACCTCGGTGCCGGGCTTCTCGGCGGCCGAGGCCGCCGCCAGGTAGATGGGCAGGACTCCCTCGCCGAACCGTGCCTCGGGTTCGAGGCCCAGCGCGGCTGAGACCGAAGGTAGCAGGGCCGCCGCCGCCGCACCGTAACCTCGCGCAGACGGATGGTAACGATCCTGGGAGAAGAACTCGCCGGGCTCGATGGCGAAGTCGCGGCCCAGCAGGTCGCCGAGGGACACCGTGCGCCCGCCGGCCCGCACCACCACCACGGTCTGCGCGGCCGCCAACTGGCGACTGGCGCGCTGGGCGATCCAGCGCAGCGGCTGCATGAGGGGCTCGACGGAGCCGAGGTCGGGGCAGGTGCCCACGACGACGCGGCAGCCGGTCTCGCTCAGCCGCATCACCGCGTTCTCCAGATGCCGGACGGACTCGGCGGGCGGGACCCTGCCGGTCACGTCATTGGCGCCGATCATGATCACCGCGATCTCGGGCTCGGCCTTCAGGGCCAACTCGACCTGCTCGGCCAGCGCCTCGGAGCGGGATCCGGAGACCGCCACGTTGCTCAGCCTGACCGGGCGGCCCGCGCTCGCCGACAGCCCGGCGGCCAGCAGCCCGGCCGCGGTCTCCTCGGGTTCATCGACACCGATCCCGGCGGCGGTGGAGTCGCCCAGCATCGCGAAGGACAGCGGTTCGCCGGGCAGCCATCCGCCGTAGAGGCCGTCGGTGGTCGGCGGCAGCAGGCTGGCGGAGCCCTGGATGATCTTCCGGGCGAGCCTGGCCTCGGCCACCAGGAGGGCGAAGGTGAGGCCGCCGAGGACGGTGAGGCCGCCGCTCCCCAGAGCCGCGGCCGTCGCGATACGACGTGTGGTCAGAGCCCTCAGCATGCGCTCGCTCACCCCCGACGACTGGGTTAATGTCGAAAACGGAATCTATCCGAGCGCTGGTGATGCTCGCGGACGGAAACACGGGTTGAAACGGACAGGAAACATATCGGGTATTCCCATTTTTACTGACTTGCAAGACAAGGACGTCCCGTGCAGGTATATGAGTCACTCATCCCTTTGATGGGCAACACCCCTCTCGTCCGGCTCCGCCGGGTGGCCGAGGGGGTTCCGGGCCAGGTGATCGCCAAGGTCGAGTACTTCAACCCCGGCGGCTCGGTGAAGGACAGGATCGCGGTGCGGATGATCGACGCGGCGGAGTCCTCGGGCGCGCTGCGGCCCGGCGGGACGATCGTCGAGCCGACCTCCGGGAACACCGGCGTCGGGCTGGCGATCGTCGCACAGGAACGCGGCTACCGGTGCGTCTTCGTCGTGCCGGACAAGGTCGCCTCCGACAAGGTCAACGTGCTGCGCGCCTACGGCGCCGAGGTGATCGTCTGCCCCACCGCCGTCGCGCCCGACCACCCCGACTCCTACTACTCGGTGTCCGACCGGCTGGCGCGGGAGATCCCCGGCGCCTGGAAACCCGACCAGTACGCCAACCCCGAGAACCCCGGCTCGCACTATCTGAGCACGGGACCGGAGATCTGGGAGCAGACCGAGGGGCGGATCACCCATTTCGTCGCCGGGATCGGCACCGGCGGCACCATCACCGGCGCGGGCCGCTACCTCAAGGAGGTCTCCGGCGGCAGGGTCGAGGTGGTGGGCGCCGACCCGGAGGGCTCGGTCTACTCCGG
>JAFACJ010000927.1 GCA_023425615.1 Actinomycetes bacterium | reverse complement strand
AGCAGGAGCCGGGCCAGGGGACGGTACGGGTGGCCTGCCCGGTGCTGGGCCCGCAGGGGCGGGCGATCGCCGCGCTGTCGGTGCACTGCGGGGGCGGCAGGGTGCGGGCCGAGCGGGTCGCGCCAGCGGTGCGGGCCATGGCGCTCGCCCTGTCGCGGGCGCTGCGCACGGGCTGCGCCTGACCCCCCTTTAAGGACCAAGGTCCTTAAGGACCAAGGTCCCTAATGCCTGATCCAGCGCCCTCTTCGTGTTGCGGTTATATGTCCTGGCCTGCGGACTCTTGACCTCGTACTAATGCATGGTACAAAGTACGGTCCCATCGGCAAAGAGGTTGCCGACCCATGTGACAAGGCACGAGGGGGCCTCATGACAAATCCCGTGAGAACGGCGCCCGAGGTGGGATCCGGTCCTCCCGCCGGGTCGGCCATCGCGCTCCGTGACGTCGGGATCCGGTTCGGCTCGTTCCAGGCGGTCTCCGGTGTCTCCCTGGACGTCCAGGCGGGGGAGTTCCTCTGCCTGCTGGGCCCCAGCGGCTGCGGCAAGTCCACGGTCCTGACGGCGGTCGCCGGATTCGAGCGGCCCAGCGCGGGTGAGATCCTCATCGACGGGAAGCCGGTGGGCGGCCCCGGCGGGGAGACCGGTGTCGTCTTCCAGAGCACCGAGGCCCTCTTCGACTGGATGACGATCCGCGACAACGTCGGCTACGGGCCGCGCATGCGGGGCGTGGCCAAGGCGCGGCGCGCCGAGATCGTCGATGAGTACCTGGGCCTCGTGGGCCTGCGGCACACCGCGGGCAAGTACCCCGGCCAGCTCTCCGGCGGTATGCGGCAGCGCGCCCAGATCGCCAGGGTGCTGGCCAACGAGCCGCGCCTGGTGCTCATGGACGAGCCGTTCGGCGCCCTCGACGCCCAGACCCGCGAGGTCATGCAGCGCGAGCTCGACCGGATCTGGCGCGCCCGCCGCTGCACCGTCGTCTTCGTGACCCACGACATCGGCGAGGCGATCTTGCTCGCCGACCGGATCGCGGTGATGAGCGCGGGGCCCGCGGCCCGGATCAAGAGCGTCTACGAGGTGGACCTGCCGCGCCCCCGCGACGAGACGAGCAAGGAGTTCGCGCTGCTGCACCAGCGGCTGCGCGATGACATCAGCCAGGAGGTACGCGCCTCGCTGCGCGCGCAGGGCGCCGACGTCGAGGAGACCGCATGACCGCGCAGACGACCGCGGCACCCGCCAAGGCCGTGCCCGGGCACGCCAGGGGCCCCCGCAAGCTCCAGCTCAAGGGCCCGCTGCTGTACGTGGTGTCGATCCTCCTCGGCCTCGGCGTCTGGCAGGTCATCGCGATGGCCTCCGGGCCCGACATGGTCAGCTCCCCGCGCGCGACCTTCGACGCGGCGGTCGAGCTGATCGGCGACGGCACACTGGGGACCTCGGTGTGGGCCTCGCTGAAGCGCATCGCCCTCGGCTGGGCGCTGGGCGTCGTGGTCGGCGCGCCGCTCGGCATCCTCATGGGGCGGTTCAGCCTGGTCCGCAAGCTCCTGGATCCGTACGTGGAGTTCTTCCGGTTCATCCCGCCGGTCGCCTTCGTGACGCTGGCCATCGTCTGGTTCGGCATCGGCGAGACCTCGAAGATCGTCCTGATCTTCTACACCTCGGTCTTCCTCGTCACCATCAACACCATCGCCGGTGTCATGGCGATCAACGAGTCCAAGCTGCGCGCCGCCGTCAGCCTCGGCGCGAACCGCTGGCAGGTGCTGTCCTCGGTGGTGCTGCCGGCCTCGGTGCCGCACGTGGTCACCGGCGCCCGGCTGGCCATGGGCAACAGCTTCCTCACCATCGTCTCCGCCGAGATGGTCGCCGCGGACGACGGGCTCGGCGCGCTCATCTGGCAGTCGCGCAACTACGCGCGCATCGACTGGATCTTCGTCGGGATCATCACGCTCGGCCTCCTCGGCTTCCTGTGCGACCGGATCGTCCGGATGGCCACCGGGCGCGGCCTGCGCCGCTTCGGCGTCAAGGTCTGACGCCTCCCACCCCCCTATCAACTCCGGATGAAGGAGAGACACATGCCCCTCACCAGACTCACGCGCCTGTCGGCCGCGCTTTCCGCGGGCGTCCTGGCGCTGGCGCTCGCCGCCTGCGGCTCGGACTCCGACGGCGACTCCTCCCTGCCGACCGTCCGCTTCGCCGTCGGCGCGGACGTCGCCTTCAGCCCCCTGTACGTGGCGGAGGAGAAGGGGCTGTTCGCCGAGCAGGGCGTCAACGTCGAGCTGGTCAAGACCGAGGGCGGCCCCGCGCCGACCCAGTCGGTGGCGGCGGGCGCGGCGCAGATGGGCGCCAACGCCGACCCGACCGTGCTCGGCAACGCCGTGCAGAGCAAGAACCTGCGGGCGCTGGCGATCTTCCAGCAGTCCGACCGCTACATCAAGGTCGTGCTGCGCAAGGGCGTCACCAGCGCCAAGCAGATCAAGAGCATGGCCGTGGTCGACGGCTCCCCGCTCATGGGCACCGTCCGGTACCTGGAGAGCCAGGGCGTGGACCGCTCGAAGGTGAAGTTCGTGAAGTCCTCGGCGCCGGAGATCCCGGCGCTGCTCAAGCGCGGAGACGTGGACGGCTTCGTGCTGTACGAGCCGTGGCCGACCCGCGCCGTGGCCGACGGCGCGCACGTCACCGCCGTCACCGGCGACTTCGGCATGCAGTACCACCAGTGGGTGGTCGCCGACGAGAAGTGGCTGGCCGGCAACACCGAGACCGCGGCCAAGGTCGTGAAGGCCATCGCGGCGGCCGGCAAGCTGATCACCGATGACCCGCAGACCGGGGCCGAGGCCACCGAGAAGGTCATCAAGCTGCCCGTGGAGCAGTCGCTCGCCCAGTTCAAGGAGATCGACTACGTCACCCGCGGCTTCACCGCCGAGGACCTGAAGAGCTACCAGACCACGATCGACTTCTTCGTGAAGGAGAAGCTGTGGAGCGGTACCCCCGACCTCGACCAGGTCGTGCTCAAGGATTGGTTCGCCCAGAATGCCGCGAGCTGACGTGGCGGCGGGAGAGCGGCGGGCGCCCCTGCGGGCCTACGCCGCCACCCCGTACGGCCTGATCCTCTACGCCGAGCAGGGCGAGGGCGAGCCGGTCCTGCTGCTGCACCAGACCCCGCGCTCCTGGGATGAGTACCGTGACGTGCTGCCGCTGCTGGCGGCCGCCGGATACCGCGCCATCGCGATGGACACCCTGGGGTTCGGCGCCTCCGACCGGCCCGGCGAGCCGTGGACGATCGAGCTGTTCGCCTCCGGCGCCCTGGCGCTGTGCGACGCGCTCGGGCTGGAGCGGATCGCGCTGGTCGGGCACCACACCGGCGGCGTCGTGGCCACCGAGGTCGCCGCCCGCGCCCCGGAGCGGGTGCGCGCCCTGGTCCTGTCGGGCGTCCCGTACGTGGACGCCGCGCGGCGGGAGCGGGTGGCGGCGAGCCCGGCGATCGACGAGGTGCAGGCGCGTGACGACGGCTCGCACCTGTCCGAGCTGTGGGGCAAGCGCGCCTCGTTCTACCCGGCGGACCGGCCCGACCTGCTCCAGCGGCTCGTCCGCGACGCGCTCGGCGTCCTGGACCGGGTGGAGGAGGGGCACCGTGCGGTCAACGCCTACCGGATGGAGGAGCGGATCGGCCTGGTGCGGGCGCCCTCGCTCGTGCTGTGCGGTGAGCTCGACACCTACTCCAGGCCCGACATGGCGGCGCTGGCCGCCCGCCTTCCCGGCGCGGAGAGCGAGCTGATCCCCGGCACCGGCGTCCCGGCGGCCGACCACCGGCCCGATCTGTTCGCCGCCGCCGTCGCCGGCTTCCTGGGGCGTGTCCCATGACGGCCGTCGTGTGGATCCCCACCGGCGGCACCATCGAGGCGGTCGGCCACGACCGCCTCGACCTGGTCTCCTACGGCGAGACCGGGCGGCGCACGGCACCGGAGCAGATCCTCGCCGGGATCCCGGAACTGGACGGCGTCGCCGGCGTCCGGCTCGTGCCCTGGGCCGAGCCGGGTGGCGGCCAGCTCCCGCCCAGCCACGCCTGGACGCCGCGCGATCTGGCGGCGCTCGCCAGGCTTGTGCGCGAGGCGGCGCGCACGAGCGACGGGGTGGTGGTCACCTGCGGCACCAACGGCCTGGAGGAGACCGCCTGGTTCCTCGACCTCGTCCTGGACGAGGAGGTGCCGGTCGTCGTCACGGGGGCGATGCGCCCCGACTCGGCGCTCGGCCGCGACGGGCCGGCCAACCTCGCCGGAGCCGTCCGGGTGGCGGCCGATCCGGTGGCGCGCGGCTGCGGGGTGCTCGTCGTGCTCGACGACATGATCCTCCCGGCCAGGGACGCCACGAAGACCGCGGCCTACCGGCGCGGCGCGTTCCAGGCGCCGGAGTACGGGCCGCTCGGCTTCGCCGACGTGGACGGCAAGGTGGTGCTGCGGCGCCGCCCCGCGCCGCGGTCGGTCGGGTTCGACCTCGACGGGCTCGCCGACGAGCTGCCGCGGGTCGACGTCGTGGTGTCCTATCTGGG
>JAFACJ010000880.1 GCA_023425615.1 Actinomycetes bacterium | reverse complement strand
GGTCCGGGCCCCTGAGACTCTATGTGCAGCAGCCGGATGACCTGCGCGTCTGCCTCACCTGGGACGTGCTCCGGCGGGTGGGGCTCAGGCTGCGCCGTCCCGTCCTCACCACCGCAGCTCACACGGTGGATCACGGCTGGTTGAACATCCCCGTGCTGGAGGGCGGCGATCCCTTCCCCGGCGCGGTGAGTGTGGGAAAGCTCACCTCCGGGACGCCGCCCGTGCCGCCCGTGCCGGTGGTCGGGGTGGCCGGCTGGTCGGCTCCCGCCTTTGACGAGGTCGAACCGGCGGCGCTGCGCCTTGCCCTGCTGCGCCACCGCCACCGGGAAGAGGCGATCTTGAGTCCGGAAGCGGTCAGCGAGGCGGCCGCGGCGCTGGAGGGCTGGCGGTCGCTGCTGGCCGACTGGGCGACGCGCCCGTCGCGGCCGATCCACGCCGGTTACGCGCAGGAGGCGCTGGAGGCGCTCTGCGACGATCTTGACGTCCCCCGCGCCCTGGAGGTCCTGGACCGGCTGGCCGGTGACGAGGACGTCCCGCCCGGCTCCCGGCTGGAGACGGCACTGCAGCTCGACCAGATCCTGGCCCTGGAACTGCCCGGCGCCATCGGCACCCGCTGAGGCCCGCCCGTCCGCGACGAAGACCCGCCGAAGTCCGCCGTCCGCGGCGCCGGACGCGGGCTCAGCCCGTGCCGAGGGGGCTGAGCGGGCCGAAGGGCGAGGTCTCGTAGCCGTTGGAGGGCGAGCTGTCGGCCTTGCGGACGGCGGCGAACCGCAGCCGCACGTAGTCGGCGACCCAGCCGGACTCGCGCCGCAGCGCCGGGGCCGCCAGCTCGTTGACCCGCTCCAGCAGCGGCTGGATGAGCGGCGGCGGCACCTCGCGCAGCGCGTCGGCGGCGAACACCCGCACCCAGTCGGCGGCGCCGTCGGGGCCCTCGGTCATCCGGGTGGGCCGGTCGAAGTACTCCAGCAGCCGGACGGTGAAGCCCGCATCCTCCAGCCGGGTGGCGTAGTCGGCGGGGGTGGGGAAGAACCAGGGCAGCTCCGGCTCGGTCAGCCCGAACTCCCGCCATGACGTCTGCATCGCGGCGATCAGGCCCGCGCAGTTGCCGGCCCCGCCGAGTTCGGCGACGAACCGGCCGCCGGGGCGCAGCGCGGAGTAGACGCGGGCGATCACCGCGTCGGGGTCGCGGGCCATCCAGTGCAGCGCCGACATGGAGATCACCGCGTCGTAGGCGTCGGAGCCGGTGAAGTCGTGGGCGTCGCCGATGGCGAAGGACAGCTCGGGGAACTGGGAGGCGGCCTGGGCGATGAGCGGCGGGCTGCCGTCGATGCCCAGCGGGTGCGCGCCGCGGGCGTGCAGTTCGGCGGTGAGCAGGCC
Organism: Actinomycetes bacterium; assembly: GCA_023425615.1. GTDB lineage: Bacteria > Actinomycetota > Actinomycetes > Streptosporangiales > Streptosporangiaceae > Actinocorallia. The sequence goes on along the minus strand of JAFACJ010000880.1, from coordinate 2,967 downwards.
CGCTCCGCAGCCCAGGTCGATGACCTTCTCGCCGGGCTGGGGCGCCAGCAGGTCGATCAGGGGCGCGCCTTGCGCGGAGACGTATCCGAAGGCGGAGTCGTACGTCGCCACGGACCAGTTCATGGAAGCGAAGATATCCGACGAAAGTCCACGTGCGGGGCGGATCCTCCGGCGGGGTGACGGCGCGGAGGCACCCGGGGGGCGGCGGGGGGCGGTCTCCTAGACTCGCGAAGGCGCAGGCCGGAGAACGGGCCGCCGCCGCGAACGGGCCGAGAACGAAGAACGAGGTGGGTCATGGAGTACGAGGAGATCGGCTACCGGGTCGAGGACGGCATCGCCACGATCACGTTGAACCGGCCGGAGCAGCACAACGCCTACACCAACCGGATGCGCCTGGAGACGCTCGACGCGTTCGACCGGGTCGACGCCGACGACGCCGTGCGCGCCGTGGTCGTCACCGGCGCGGGCCGCGCGTTCTGCGCGGGCGCCGACCTGTCGGCAGGCGGGGGGACCTTCGACTACGAGCAGGCCCCGGAGATGTTCGCGCAGGACGAGTGCCTGGAGGACGGGACGCCCCGTGACGGCGGCGGCACCATGGTCCTGCGCATCGCCCGGTGCCTGAAGCCCGTCATCGGCGCGATCAACGGAGCCGCCGTGGGCGTCGGGGCGACGATGACGCTGCCGATGGACATCAGGATCGCCTCGGAGAAGGCGAAGTTCGGTTTCGTCTTCGCCCGCCGCGGCATCGTCACCGAGGCCGCCTCCTCCTGGTACCTGCCGCGCGTCGTCGGGATCTCCCAGGCGATGGAGTGGGCGATGACGGGCCGTGTCTTCCCCGCCTCCGAGGCCCTGGAGGGCAGGCTGGTCTCCAAGGTCGTCGCGCCGGACGAACTGCTGCCCACCGCCTACGCGCTGGCCCGCGAGGTCGCCGACAACACGTCCGCCGTCGCGGTGGCCTCGATCCGCCGCCTCCTGTACGCGGGCCTGTCGGCGGAGACGCCCTGGCAGGCGCACGCCAACGACTCGCGCCTGATGAGGGTCCTGGGCGCCGCGCCCGACGCGCAGGAGGGCGTCTCGTCCTTCCTGGAGAAGCGCCCGGCGGTCTTCCCCATGTCGGTGTCCAAGGACCTGCCGGACGTCGTCCCGGACTTCCCCCGGCATCTGGAGAGCTGATCTAGGAGCGCGGGCGCCGCGGCGGAGCGGGTGGGACGACCTTGCCCGCCACGAGGATCTCCTCGGGGATCTCGACGAGTTCGCCGTCGCGCCGCCGCACCGTGAGGACGCCGCCGGACCAGGATTCGAGTACTCCGATGACGTCGGAGTACTCTCCTGTCCGCAACCGACGGCGCAGCGAGACCCGCTTGCCGATGTCGGCCGGGGTAGCCGTTACGACAAGCCGTGCGGCGAAACGGGATGACAAGTGGGGACCCCCACGTCGATATGAAGACTCTGCGCCAGCAATACTATTGCTCACATGCTTGCGGTGAGCCGTGGCTGACGGCGGGGCCGGGAAGTTCTGAGAGGAGTACGGCGTGACCTACGTCATCGCGCAGCCTTGCGTGGACGTTCTCGACAAGGCCTGCATCGAGGAGTGCCCTGTCGACTGCATCTACGAGGGGCAGCGTCAGCTCTACATCCACCCGGACGAATGCGTCGACTGTGGCGCGTGCGAGCCCGTGTGCCCCGTAGAGGCGATTTACTACGAGGACGACCTTCCCGACCAGTGGAAGGAGTTCTACAAGGTCAACACCGAGTTCTTCGAGGAACTCGGTTCGCCAGGCGGTGCCTCCAAGGTCGGCAAGATCGAGCGCGACCACCCGTTCACCGCCGAACTCCCTCCGCAGGGCGAGTGACCGTAGTCCCCACCTCTCGGCCGTGACCGCTCGCCGGTCGCGGCCGAGAGGCGTCTCAGGGCCCCCGGGGGCCGCCAGAACGAGGAGAAGACCGATGGAACTGCCCGACTTTCCGTGGGACCGGCTGGAGCCCTACAAGGCGACCGCCTCCGCGCACCCCGGAGGGCTCGTGGACCTGTCCGTCGGCACCCCCGTCGATCCCACGCCCGAGGTGGCGCGCAGGGCGCTGGCCGACGCCGCCGACGCCCCCGGCTACCCGCTGACCTGGGGGACGCCCGCGCTGCGCGCGTCCGGCGCCGGGTGGCTGAGCCGGCGCCTGGGCGTCAAGGCCGACCCCGCCGCGATCCTGCCGGCGATCGGCACGAAGGAACTCGTCGCGTGGCTGCCGCTGCTGCTGGGCGCGGGGCCCGGCGACACGGTCGTCCACCCGGAGCTGGCCTACCCCACCTACGACGTGGGGGCGCGGATCGCGAGGGCGACGCCGCTGGCCGCGGACGGGCTGCTGGGCCTCGGCCCGGCCCGGCCCAAGCTGGTGTGGATCAACTCGCCGGCCAATCCGACGGGCCGGGTGCTGCCGCCGGAGCATCTGCGCAAGGTGGTCTCCTGGGCGCGGGAGCGCGGGGTGACGCTCGTCAGCGACGAGTGCTACATCGAGCTCTGCTGGGAGGGGCCCGAGCCCGTCTCGATCCTGCACCCCGACATCTGCGGCGGCTCCCACGAGGGGCTGCTGGCCGTCCACTCGCTGTCCAAGCGCTCCAACCTGGCCGGGTACCGGGCGGGGTTCGTGACCGGTGACCCGGTGCTGGTCAAGCGGATGCTGGAGGTGCGCAAGCACGCCGGGATGATCGTGCCGGCGCCGGTGCAGGCGGCGATGGCCGCCACCTACGACGACGACGCGCACGCGGCCGAGCAGCTGGAGCGCTACCGCCGCCGCCGCACCGCGCTGAAGGCCGCGCTGGAGTCGCACGGCTTCCGCGTCGATCACTCCGAGGCCGCCCTGTACCTGTGGTCCACCCGCGACGAGCCGTGCTGGGACACCGTGGCCCATCTGGCGGGGCTCGGCATCCTCGTGGCGCCCGGCGACTTCTACGGGCCCGCGGGCGGACGCCACGTC
>JAFACJ010000759.1 GCA_023425615.1 Actinomycetes bacterium | reverse complement strand
ACCATGAACAGCCCCACCTTCGCCCTCCGGCCCATGCGCCCCGAGGACGCCGATCAAGTCCTGGCCATCTACCAGGCCGGCCTGGACACCGGCCACGCCAGCTTCGAAACCCGAGCCCCCTCCTGGGAGCACTTCGACGCCGGCAGGCTCCCCGACCATCGCCATGTCGCCACCGGCCCGCACGACGAGCTTCTCGGCTGGATCGCCGTCAGCTCCATCTCCACCCGCCCCGTCTACGTCGGCGTCGTGGAGCACTCCCTCTACATCCACCCCGACGCCCGCGGACGCGGCGTCGGCACCGCCCTGCTGAACGCGCTCATCGCCTCCACCGAGGCCGCCGGGATCTGGACCATCCAGTCCGGCGTCTTTCCCGAGAACACCGCCAGCCTCACCCTGCACCGCAAGGCGGGTTTCCGCATCGTCGGCACCCGCGAGCGCATCGGCCGCCACCACGGACGCTGGCGCGACGTCGTCTTCCTGGAACGCCGCAGCCCTGCTGTCGGCCGCCTGGACATAGCCTGATGCCATCCATGAGCTGCCCGGGTTTGGTGAAGCCCGTGATGTTCGGCGGAGAAGGGATTCCGGAGCCTGGGTGCCGGGCTTGCCCGCCGGTCAAGGCCGGCCCAGGTGGGGAAAGTGCCGAACACCCGCAGGCTCAGGCCGCACAGGACGTACGAGCGGGTGTTCGGCCATCAGCTGGGCGCTGTCGGCGCACCCGCGACGGTGCTCGGCGGTGGCCTTGTTCTTCAGGTCGGCGTAGCGGCGGCGTGCGGATGGCGTGCATGGGTGGGCATGGTCGACGGGATGAGGCGGCCCCCGCCCGTGACGCGGTCACCAGTAAAGGACCCAGCCCTCGCCGTTTCGGATTCCGTGGCCCTGGAGTGTGATGCGCTGGTCTCCCGGATGGCGCTCGGGGACCGCGGCGATACGGTGCATGATCGGGGTGAGCTGCACGGCCATCCGGCCGACCCGGTACTCGTGCCGTCTGGGCGGCAGGCTCTCACCGAGTTCACCGGAGTTCCGGCCCTGACGTACCAGCCGGAGCATGTCGGCCTCGGTGATGTCCCAGACGTCGAGGGCTCCGCCACGGCGCGGCAGGACGACCGGCAGGGTGAACGACATGGCCTGTTCGACCGGTCCGATCTCGAAGGGCCAGCTCATCTCCCGGTACTGCAGGTCGAAGTGCTGACTGGGCCTGGAGCTCGTGGCGATGCCGTCGTCTTCGAACACGTGGAAGCCGGGGAGCGCCACCCTCTCGTCATAGTGCGCCGGTTCTCCGGTGAGGGTGGCGAGGGCGTCGGCGATCCGGTCCAGGAGATCGCCGAAATTCCGGCGGATGAGGTCGTTGTACTCGGAGAGCCGTGCGAAATAGGTCTGCTGCGGGTCGTCCGATCCGATCACGTCCAGATAGGTCGCGAGGCCCAGGGTGTAATAGCCCAGGCCCCGGGTGAGCCAGTGCGGACGCAGCATTTCCAGCCGCTCGCCGATCTCGGCGCATCCCGGCTGTCCGAGCACGTCGACATCGACGACGTGCGTTCCCGTCGGCAGGGGGTTCACCGGTCTCCTCAAGCGACGCGGCCGACGCCGTCGCGCCGGTCCGCATCAAGCATGAGAGAGAGGACTCGGGCCGTCAATACCGAGGCGCGGTAACCGAAACGAACACACGGATGTCCATATCCGGAAACGGCTCCGACCTATTCCGGTAATCGGCCGGATTCTCGGACCGCATCGAACGGCATCTGTTGCTCCGGAACATCCTCGCCTCTACGATGACGGCAAGCGCTGACTGGCCCACGGGAGCGCAATGAAGGTCGGTCTGGTCCTGCCCCTCGGGGAATATCCCTGGGGACAGCCTTTGTATGAGGAAATCCGAGCTCTCGCCCTGCAGGCCGAAGACGCCGGTTTCGATTCGGTGTGGGTCTTCGATCATCTGTTGTTCCGCGACGCCACCGGGTCGACCGAGGGCATCTGGGAGGCGTGGACGGTCCTGTCGGCGCTGGCCGAGGCGACCGACCGGATCGAGTTGGGCACGTTCGTGCTGTGCACGGCGTTCCGCAATCCCGCCGTTCTGGCCAAGATGGCCGTCACTCTCGACGCGGTCAGCCGCGGCAGGCTCATCCTCGGTCTGGGCAGCGGATGGCACGCCCCCGAGTTCGCGGCGTTCGGCATCCCCTTCGACCACCGGGTGGACCGGTTCGAGGAAGCGCTCGAGATCATCCTCGGTCTGCTGCGGACGGGACGGGGCGACTTCTCGGGACGGCACCACTGGCTCCGCGACGGCGAACTGCGGCCGGCGCCCGTGCGGCCGGGTGGTCCTCCCGTCCTGGTGGGCGGGCGGGGAGCGCGGATGACCGCGCTGGCGGCACGCCACGCGGACCTGTGGAACGGCTGCTGGTTCGGATCGCCCGCGGGAAGCGCCGAGGCCCTGGCGGGAATGCGGGCCACCTGCCTGAGCGAGGGCCGGGACCCGAGCACGCTGGGCATCACCCTCGGAGTGAACGTGCTGGTGGACCGCGAAGGCGCCGCTCCTGGCGATCCCGACTGGGCGGAGCCGCCCGCCGGTGACGTCCTCAGAGGGTCACCGCGCGAGGTCGCCGAGGGCCTTCGGGTGTATGAGTCACTGGGAGTGGACCATCTGGTCCTCAACCTGAATCCCCACCATCGGGAAGTGCAACGACGTCTGGGGTCCGCACTTCGGATGTACCGCGAGTCAGTCAAGGCAGAGACGGCAGGGGTGGAGAGATGAGCTGGACGATCGACGAGTCACGCGTGCGGCCGTTCCTTTCGGCCGCCGAACGGCGTGATGTCACGGCACTGCTGTGGGGCGCCCCGCGAGTGGGCCTGCTCTTTCCCGAACAGGAGTCCGATGAAGCCGCCGCGGAGAACCGTCCGCCCGCCGGGGGCAAGCGCACGAAGGAATTCAAAGACGGAAAGGACGGCAAGGAGGCCAAGGAATTCAAGGAGCGGAAGGACACCAAGGACGTCAAAGATGGAAAGGACCGCAAGGACACCAAAGATTTCAAAGATGGAAAGGACACCAAGGACGGCAAGGACAGCTTCGACGGTGCGATGGCTCCTTCCGACGCCGTCATGTTCGTGCGTCCGGACGAGTCGGCTCCCCCGCGTCCGTCGTACCTCCCCCGAGGGGACCGGGCCGAGAGCGGAACGATCGAGCCGGACGAGGCATACGCGGTCCTGCGGGGTTCGCGCATCAACCGCCTCCTGAGGAGACGCGGTGTCGTCATCTGACGAGTCCGCCGCGCCCCATCGCCGTTTGGTGATCGTCGCGGATCCCGACGATCCGGTGGCCATCGACGTGCGGGACTTCGTCATCGACAGCGGGCACGACGCGGTGATCCTCGACGTGTTCGACGCCGCCCAGTCGTTCACCGTCGCCTTCGACGGCTCCGTCGCACGGGTGGAACCGGTGGTCCCCCTGTTCCTGCGGCTCCCTGCCCCTCCGCTGCTGCGGCTCAGCTTCGACGCCGAGTTCCAGCTGAACGAGTGCCTGGCCCAGCTGTGGGCCGTCGCGGCGCTCACCCCCGCTCCGGTGATCAACCGTCCGGCGCCCGGTGGCCTGGGCGGGCTCGTCTCACCGTCGGCGGCGCTGACGGAGCTCAGGGCCGGTCAACCGGGCGGCTCTCTGGAGATCTTCTCCGCCCGGCCCGTCAGGCCGTCCGCCCCGCCCGCGGACGACGACGGCGACACCTGGTGGGTCCAGGACCTCGACACCTGGCGCGCGCATCCTTGGCCCGATCCCGTGGACGGGCCTGCGCCCGCGCCGGGTGCCGTCGGCCCGTTCCGTTCCCGCTGGTCGGATCCGGATCCCGTGTTCGAGAGCGTCGTGGTCCTCGGCGACCAGGCCTGGCGCAGCAGTCCCGTCGATCTGGACGGGCTCGATCTGGAGCGGCGCAGCGTCGAGATCGTCGCACGGCTCCGGCTCGACCTCGCGGCCGTGGTCTGGCGGGTGTCGTCCGACCTGGACCGAGCGTGGCCGGTCGTGGTGGAACCGTTCCCCGACGCGGAGCAGTTGCGCATGGTCTGGCTCGGCCTCGGTCCCCGACTCGTGAAGGTCCTCTTTCCATGATCTACGCCATAGGGATCGGTTCCGAGAGCACGCTCGCCCACTTCGCCTCCACCGCCGAGGCCGGGGGCGTGCCGGTCCGGGTCGTCGACCTGAGGAAGGCGGTCGAGTCCGACGACTGGCGGCTGACCGTCGGCGGTGACGGCGCGGCACGGCTCGACGGCCAGGATCTCGATCCCGGAGGCGCCTACTACTGCCGCATCACCGATCTCGGAGCCCATGAGCACGACCGTGCGACGGCGCAGCGCTGGCGCTGGCTCACCAGCGCGCTCGTCGCCTGGCTTGACCACATTCCCGGCGTGGTGGTCAACCGTCCCTCGGCCCGGTCCGACAACGGGTCCAAGCCTCTCCACGAGCACTCCCTGGCCGGGGCGGGCTTCCAGGTGCCCGAGAGCATCAGCAGCTCCTCACCCGAGCGTCTGCGGGACTTCGCGGCGGCCGGTCCGACGATCGTCAAGGCCGTCTCCGGTGTCCGCGCCTCCAGCAGGGCGGTCGACCCCGCCGAGCTGGCAGGCTTCGAATCCGGGCAGGGGCCGGTCCATCTTCAGCGGCTCATCCGGGGCGTGGACGTCCGAGCGCACGTCGTCGGCGACCGGGTGCACGCCGAGCGGATCGTGTCCACCGCTGTCGACTACCGTAACGACGACGACGCCGAATTCAGCGTCTACGAGCTTCCGCCCGAGCTCGCGAACCTGGTGACCGGCCACACCGCTGAGCTCGGCATGTCCTTCGCGGGCTGGGACTTCAAGGTCGGCGCCGACGGCACCCACTGGTGTCTGGAGGTCAATCCGATGCCCGCCTACGACTGGTACGACCGCAGGACCGGCGGAGCCATCACCGCCTCGCTCCTCGGACTGCTCCAGGGAGCCGAGCCGTGATCGACACGATCGACGTGCTGACCGAGACGGGCAGCGCCGAACTCCGCGAGACCGTCCGGGGACTGCGCCGGTACTGGACGCCGCGAGGCCCCGAGCCCGCCGCCTTCTTCACCCTCGGCGCACCGAGCTATCTCGACCTGACGCCCGATCCCGGGTCGGACGACTACCGGCGCCACGCGGACGTCTCCCGTCCGGTGCTCCTGGACTCCGTCGGCTGGCTGTATGAGAACCTCGCGAAGCTTCTCGGCGAGTATCTGTCGGCCCCCGTCGACTACCCCGATCACCTCGGCCTGCCCGGCTTCCACATCTGGCTGGCGGCGGCCGTGTTCACCAAACCGTCCGCGCCCATGCACTTCGATCTGCAGTACAGATCCATCGACTGGCCTCCGGAGACGGATCTGACCCGGCACATCTCCTTCACTCTGCCGCTTCGGCTGCCCGCCGCGGGCGGCGGCCTGAACGTCTGGGACGTCAGCCACGACCAGTTCCGCCACGCGATCGACAAAGGCTGGATCGAGTCCGTCACCGACCTCAAACGCTTCCACGCTCTGCACTACATCCCCTACGCACTCGGGCGCATGGTGATCCATTCAGGCCATCTCCTGCACCAGGTCGCCCCCAGCTCCAGCGTCCGCCCCGACGACGAACGCCTCACCCTCCAGGGCCACGGCATCTGGTGCGCCGACAGATGGCTCCTGTACTGGTGATCCGCCGAAGGAGAAGCCATGTCGCACCCGGCCAGGATCACCCTCATGACCGCCACGGCCCTCTGCGCGGTGGGCGCACCCGCACTGATCCTCGTGGTGATCCTCACCGATCTCAGCACCGCCGACCAGGTGGCGAGCGTGGCGGGGTCGGTGGCCGGGCTCGTCGGGCTCGCCCTGTCGTTGCGCACGCTGCGGCGCCCTGATCCAGAAGGCGTAGGGGCCGTCGGTGACAGGGCGATCAGTGCCGGCGGGAACGCGCCGGCTCCGAACAGCGGCGTCACCGACCATCACGGCACCGACCGGGAACCGCCGCCCGATGACGCTCTGATCGCACGCGAGCTCGCCGACTACGCCACCAGGGTCCACCAGTCCCACGGGCGTCTGGACCTGGAGGTCCTGATCCCCTCGCGGGAGGGCGAGCACCCGGCGGTCGAGTTGCAGGCGGTCTTCGTCCCCCCTTTTCTGCGCGCGGACCCGCCGCCCGCGGACCTTCCCCGAGCGCTGCGGAT
>JAFACJ010000737.1 GCA_023425615.1 Actinomycetes bacterium | reverse complement strand
GGCACGACCAGCTCCAGCACCCGGCCCACCGGGGTGCCCTCCAACCGGGAGCCCACCTTGTGGGTGAGCTTCTCGGCGTCCCCCAGCAGCCTGTCCAGAACCGGTCGCAGCTCGCCGCCGCGCAGGTCACGGTAGTCCTTCGTCACTCTGTCGGTGAGCAGCAGGGTCCGGCCCACGCCGAACATGGCCAGGCGCGCCGCGTGAAGGGGCAGGTCCCTGACCTGCTCGTTCACCGCCTCCTGGACCTGCTTGCCCACCTCGCGCGGGGTACGCGGCATCGTTCAGCTCCCTGTCTCATCCGGCGACGCACCGTCTGCGTGGGTGTCTCGCGGCTGTCTGGTAGTGCGGGAAGTGGCGTGAATAGCGTAAGTATCACTGTGCCGTATGCGTGGGAAGATGGTCACCCCCAGTAAACGGAAATATGGCTTGTCCAATGGTGGATTGAGTCACATTGCGGCAGTGGTATCGGTGCCCGTGTGACAGAACGTAAAATGTGACCATGGCCTCTTCAAGCACCCGCCGGGTACTGCTCGCCAAGCCTCGTGGTTACTGCGCGGGCGTGGACCGCGCGGTGCAGACGGTGGAGAAGGCGCTGGAGCAGTACGGCGCCCCCGTCTACGTCAGGAAGCAGATCGTCCACAACGTCCACGTGGTGAAGACGCTGGAGGAACTCGGCGCCGTCTTCGTGGACGAGACCGAGGAGGTCCCCCAGGGCGCGATCGTCGTCTTCTCCGCGCACGGCGTGGCGCCCGTGGTGCACGAGGAGGCGGCGCGGCTCGACCTGCGGACCATCGACGCGACCTGCCCGCTGGTGACCAAGGTGCACCGCGAGGCGGTGCGGTTCGCCAAGGACGACTACGACATCCTCCTGATCGGGCACCAGGGCCACCCCGAGGTGATCGGCACGACCGGCGAGGCGCCCGCCCACGTCCAGCTCGTCGACGGGCCCTCCGACGTCGACAAGGTCACGGTCCGCGACCCCGAGAAGATCGTCTGGCTCTCCCAGACCACCCTGTCGGTGGACGAGACGAACGAGACGGTCGACGCGCTGCGCGAGCGCTTCCCGTCACTGCAGAGCCCGCCGTCCGACGACATCTGCTACGCCACCCAGAACCGGCAGACCGCGATCAAGGAGATCGCCGCCGAGGCCGACCTGGTGCTGGTCGTCGGCTCCCGCAACTCCTCCAACTCCAAGCGGCTCGTGGAGGTGGCCAAGGACTACGGCGCCAAGGACGCGCACCTCATCGACTACGCCGACCAGATCGACCCGGCCTGGCTGGAGGGCGTGCGGACCGTCGGGGTCAGCAGCGGCGCCTCCGCCCCGGAGATCCTGGTCCGCGGCGTGGTGGAGTACCTGGCCGGGCAGGGCTTCGACGACGTGCAGGAGATCGAGTCGGTCAAGGAGCACATGATCTTCGGGCTGCCCCGCGAACTGCGCCAGGACCTGCGCGCCCCGCGGCCCTGACGGACGACGGCCCGGCGGGCGGCCCCGGACGGCGGCCCGCCCGGCCCTACTCGTCCCAGCGGACGGGGTCCTCCTCGGTGTGGCGCTCCTGGGTGAGGCGGAACCCGGCGGCCTTGATGCTGATCTCGCGCCACGCCTCAAGGAGGCCGCGGCGCAGGGCGATGGCGAAGGCCAGCACGGTGCCGGCCAGCAGCCAGGGGGCGCGGCCGCCCAGCTCCAGCGGCACCGAAAGCAGCAGGCCCCGCAGCAGCGAGCCGCCGTCGCCCAGCGCGCCGATCAGCTCGGCCAGCAGGGTGGCGAGGAAGAACACCAGGGGCGGCGCCACCACCAGGGTCGGCAGGTCGGCGGGCCGGGTGGACAGCGCGGCGACCACGCAGGCGGCGGCGAAGGCGGCGCCGGGCAGCACGGAGAAGTCCAGCAGCGCGCCGATGAGGCTGAGCACGAAGATCACGGCGATGCCGCCCCGCGCGGTCAGGCTGGGCGCCGCCGACGGACGCCGCTGCCGTCGCCTCTGCCGCCGCCGCTGCACGCCTTCCTCCGTCCGCGCGGCCTTCTCCTCACCGGACTTCTCACCGGATTCGATGACCATCTAGACGTCCTCCAGCCGCGCTGCGAAACCTACCTTGTCGTCAGGCCCGTGGCCCCCGTCACCGAGGAGTTCGGCGGCCGACAGCGCCCGCGGCGCCTCCTCGACCGGCCGCGGCGCCTCCAGGACGGTATCGGTGACGCCCAGCTCGTTCAGCCTGCGGGCGCTGACCAGGACCCGGCTCTCCAGCGAGCCGACCGTCCGGTTGTAGCCGCGCACCGCCCCGGACAGGGCACGGCCCAGATCGTCGAGATGGCCGCCCAGCACGCCAAGGCGCTCGTGCATCTCCCGGCCGAGGTCGAAGATCTGCCTGGCGTTGCGGGACAGCGCCGCCTGCTGCCAGGCGTAGGCGGCGGTGCGCAGCATGCTGATCAGCGTGGTGGGGGTGGCGATGTGCACCTTGCGGGCCATCGCGTACTCCAGCAGGCCGGGATCGCGATCGAGGGCCGGGGCGAGGAACGCCTCGCCGGGGACGAACAGGACGACGAACTCGGGGGTGGGGCTGAACGCCTGCCAGTAGGCCTTGGCCGCCAGCCGGTCGACGTGCTCGCGCAGATGCCGGGCGTGCGCGTCGAGCCTGCCCTCCTTGCCCTCGGCCGCCTCCAGATAGGCGGCGAGGGAGACCTTGGAGTCCACGATGATGGTGCGCTCCTCGGTGAGGCGGACCACGAGGTCGGGCCTGACCGTCCCGTCGGCGGTGCGGGCGGTGGCCTGCTCGGAGAAGTCGCAGTGCGCGGTCATCCCGGCCAGCTCCACCACCCGGCGCAGCTGGAGCTCCCCCCAGCGGCCCCGCGCCTCGGGGCGCTGCAGCGCCCGCACCAGGCTCTGGGTCTGGTCGCGCAGCTCCTCTGAGCTGCGCCTGACGAACTCGACCTGCTTGGCCAGCATCGCGTGCGACTCGCGGCGGCCGGTCTCCAGCTCGCGGAGCTGCTCGGACACCTTGCCCAGCGTCTCCTTGAGCGGCAGGACGAGATGCTCGACCGCCTGCTTGCGCTGCTCCAGCTCCCCGGCCGCCTCGGCGCCCGCGGCCTTGAGCCGGGCGTCGGCCAGTTCGAGGAAGCGCTGGTTGGAGGCGTCGAGCGCCTGCGCCGACAGGGCGGCGAAGCGTTCGCCCATCCGCTGCTCGGCGTAGTGGAGCTTGTCCTCGGCGGCCTTGGCGCGGGCGATGAGCGAGGACTGGCGGGCGGTCGCCAGGGCGAACCCGAGGACGACCCCGATCAGCAGTCCGGTCAGCAACGCCACGCTCATGGTCCGATCGTCGCACGGAAGAGCGCGAAAGCCCTTTCACGACGCGGCTTGCGGTTGTGCGATCAGGGCGTGCCGCGTGAGACTGCGGGTATGAGCCGAGCCTTCGAACGCTCCTTCCGCCGGGCGCTGGACCTGCGTCCTGACGCGCCGCCCTCCCGCAGGGCCGGCCTGACCGCGCTCGCCGTCCGGCTGGGCGGCAAGCGGATGTGGGCGAGCGCGCCCGACACGCCCGCCGGGCTGCTGCGGTTCCGCCGCGCCGTGGACCTCGCCTCCCGCGCGATACGGGTGCCCTCCGCGGTCAGGACCGACCGCGAGGACTTCGGGCTGTTCTCCGGCGTCTGGGTCAGGGCCGGTGAGACGGACGAGAAGAAGGCGGTGCTCTACCTGCACGGCGGCGCCTACTTCTTCGGCGGCCCCGCGCTCTACGGCGGCTTCTCCTGGCGGCTGTCGGCGGTGACCCGCCGTCCCGTCCTCATGGTCGACTACCGGCTGGCGCCCGAGCACACCCCCGCCGACGCGCTCGCCGACGCCCTCCTCGCCTATGACGCGCTGCTGGCCCGCGGGTACCGGGCGCAGGACATCACGGTCGCGGGGGACTCGGCGGGCGGCCATCTGGCGCTCGGCCTCGTGCACGCCCTCAAACGGCGCGGCACGCCCCTCCCGGCCGCCGTGGTGGCGCTCTCGCCCTGGGCCGACCTCTTGTGCTCGGCCGAGTCCCACCGCTCCAACGAGCTGAGCGATGATCTCCTGCCCGCCGCGAAACTGGCGTGGCTGGGCGGTGTCTTCTGCGCGGAGGCCGCCGAGGACGACCCGCTGTTCGACCCGGTGCGCGGCGACTACACCGGGTTCCCGCCCCTGCTGCTGATCTCCAGCAGCACCGAGATCCTGCGGGACGACGCCCGCCTGGTGGCGCGGCTGGCCACCGCCGCCGGGGCCGAGGTGGAGCACCACGAGTGGATCGGCCAGATCCACGTGTTCCCGGTCTTCGCCGACTACGTTCCCGAGGCCAAGGCGGCGCTGCGGCGGATCGGCGAGTTCCTCACCTCCCGGTGAGCACTAAACTCCTGGAACGTGAGCCTTTCGATCGGGATCGTCGGCCTGCCGAACGTCGGCAAGTCCACGATGTTCAACGCCCTGACCAAGAACGACGCGCTGGCCGCGAACTACCCGTTCGCCACCATCGAGCCGAACGTCGGCGTGGTCGGGGTGCCCGACCCGCGGCTGCAGAAGCTCGCCGAGGTCTTCGGCTCGGCCCGCCTCCTGCCCGCGACCGTGGAGTTCGTGGACATCGCCGGCATCGTCAAGGGCGCCTCCGAGGGGCAGGGCCGGGGCAACAAGTTCCTGGCCAACATCCGCGACACCGACGCGATCTGCCAGGTGATCCGCGCGTTCAACGACCCCGACGTCACCCACGTCGACGGTGAGACCGACCCGCTGCGCGACATCGAGACGATCAACACCGAGCTGATCCTCGCCGACCTCCAGACCATCGAGAAGGCGCTCCCGAGGCTGGAGAAGGAGGTCAAGCTCAAGAAGGACAAGGACGCGCCGCTCGTCCTCGAGGCCGTCAAGGCGGTGCAGGACAAGCTGAACGAGGGCGTGACGGCGTTCGCGTCCGGCGTCGACCTCTCCCCGCTGCGCGAGCTGCACCTGCTGACGGCCAAGCCGTTCATCTACGTCTTCAACCTGGACGAGGACGAACTCGCCGACGACTCCCTGCGCGACAAGCTCGGCGCCCTCGTCGCCCCCGCCAAGGCGGTCTTCCTCTCCGCCAAGATCGAGTCCGAGCTGGTGGAGCTCCCCGACGACGAGGCGCTGGAGCTCCTGCAGTCCATGGGCCAGCGGGAGTCCGGCCTGGCCCAGCTCGTCCGGGTCGGCTTCGACACCCTGGGCCTGCAGACCTATCTGACGGCGGGCCCCAAGGAAGCCCGCGCCTGGACCATCAAGAAGGGCGCCACCGCCCCCGAGGCCGCCGGCGTCATCCACTCCGACTTCCAGCGCGGCTTCATCAAGGCCGAGATCGTCTCCTTCGAAGACCTCGTCGCCGAAGGCTCCGTCGCCGCCGCCCGCGCCGCCGGCAAGGCACGCATGGAGGGCAAGGACTACATCATGCGCGACGGCGACGTCGTGGAGTTCCGCTTCAACGTCTGACCCGGGGCGCCGGGCGTCCGGCGCCTATGCTCGTGGCATGGCGATTCAGCGGATGGACCATGTCGGCATCGTCGTCGGCGACCTCGCGGCCGCTATGGCGTTCTTCGGCGAACTCGGCATGGAACTGGAGGGCGAGACGCCGGTCGAGGGGCGCTGGGTGGACCGCGTCGTGGGGCTCGACGGCGTCCGAGTCGACATCGCCATGATGCGGACCCCGGACGGCCACGGACGGATCGAGCTGACGAAGTTCCACACGCCGGCGGCGACCAGCGCCGAACCGCGGGACGCACCGGCGAACACGTCGGGCATCCGCAGCATCATGTTCGCCGTCGACGACATCGAGGACGTCCTCGCCCGCCTGCGCGCCCACGGCGCCGAACTCATCGGCGAGGTGGCGCGGTATGAGGACAGCTACCGGCTCTGCTACGTCCGCGGCCCCGAGGGCGTCATCGTCGCCTTGGCCGAGCCGCTCGGCTGAAGGCGTGCTTCGTACCGCTGACGTCCTGTCCGTGAGGATCGTCGTGGGTGGTAGCGGAAGAGCGAAAACCGCTGGATTCTGGGGAAGTGTCCGGGGAATCGTCGGATGTGTCGGCGAGCGCGCGCATTCTGGTGGGCAAGACGGGGGTGGGGTGATGTGTGTGGGTAGTGAGACATGCACATCCGCGCGCCGAGACTGGGCATCTTCGTGAGTCGCTGGAACAATTGCCTCTCGTGGCTACGCTTGGTGCCACATGACGGATGAGGCGCGCCGGCGGGGGCGAGGCGCATAGGCGGAGGCGTTGATGGCTCGCAGGTCGGCTGTGGACGAGGGTCCTGCTGCGCTCGACGAGCCCTGGGACGATGAGCCGCGGGCTCCCAAGAAGCAATGGGGCGGTGGCGGCGGGCGCTGGTGGATCTGGGTGGGGCGCGCGCTGCTGTGGGCTTTCGTCCTGGTGGTCATCGTGAACGGCATCCGGGCGCCGTTCGAGCGGTTCACCGCCGACACCCCGGCGGTCACCACGAAGGACGACGGGAAACCCCGTTTCCCCGAGACCCAGGCGTCGGCGTACGCGCTGCAGTTCGCGCAGGTCTACCTGAACTACGACGAGAGCACGTCCGAAGGGCGCCAGACGGAGCTGGCGCGCTTCCTGCCCGACGGGGCCGACGCCCAGTTCGGCTGGAACGGTCTGGGGCAGTTCTCCGCGGAGCACATCGAGGTGCTGTCCGTCGACGTGAAGGACACGAACAACGCGATCGTCAACATCACGGCCAAGGCGGGCTCGCGCTGGATCGTCCTGGCGGTGCCCGTGTACGCCAAGGACGGCGCGCTCGTCGTCTCCGACCAGCCCGCGCTGCTGCAGGCGCCGGAGAAGGCGAAGCTGCCGCAGCGGGCCGGCGGGGAGCACGACGAGGAGCTCGAGGCCCGGCTGAAGACCGACCTGACCGGTTTCTTCCAGGCGTACGGGAACAGCGACGACGTGAACCTGCGGCGGTACACCGAGGGCGGCATCACCGGCCTCGGCTCCGTGGTGACTTTCGACACGATCCTTGAGGTGGACGCCCCGCCGGGAGGCTCCGACGAAAGGACGGTCACCGCGACCGTGAAGTGGAAGGTCCCCCCGACCCAGCCTCGCGGAACGGAAGGTCAGCTCACGCAGACCTACGAAC
>JAFACJ010000706.1 GCA_023425615.1 Actinomycetes bacterium | reverse complement strand
CCCGTGAACACGACAAGAGGAGACCACCATGTCCCTGGGTGAAAGCATGCTCATCGGCGGCGAGCTCGTGGCGGGAGGGCGCGGCCGCACCTTCGACAACGTCAACCCGGCCACCGAAGAGGTGGTCGGGGCGGTGCCGGACGGCGACGCCGCCGACTTCGAGCAGGCGATCGCCGCCGCGCGCCGTGCCTTCGACACCACCACGTGGTCGACCGACGCCGCGTTCCGGCGGCACTGCCTGGTGCAGTTGCGCGACGCCCTGCGCGCGAACGCCGAGACGCTGCGCACGACGCTGGTGGCCGAGACCGGCACGCCCGTCGCGCTGACGGGCTATGTCCAGCTCGACGCCGCGATCGGCTACCTCGACCACTACATCGACCTGCTGGGGAGCTATGAGTTCGAGCACGAGCTCCCGGAGAAGAAGATCATGGGCGGGCGGACCCGCCGCGTCGTGCGGCGGGAGGCGGTCGGCGTGGTCGCCGCGATCACGCCCTGGAACTTCCCCTTCTACCTGGCCATCTGCAAGATCGGCGCGGTGCTGGCGGCCGGCTCCACGGTGGTGCTGAAGCCCGCCCCCGACACCCCGTGGCACGCGCTGGCCCTGGGCGAGCTCGCGCTGCGGCACACCGACCTGCCGCCCGGCGTCCTCAACGTGGTGAGCACCGCGGACAACGCCGTCGCCGAGATCCTGGCGACCCATCCCGACGTCGACGCCGTCACGTTCACGGGCTCGACCGCCACCGGACGCAGGATCATGGCGGCGGCCGCCAGCACGATCAAGCGGGTGACCCTGGAGCTCGGCGGAAAGTCGGCGGCGGTCCTGCTCGACGACGCCGACCTGGCGGCGACCATCCCCGGCCTGTCCTTCGGGGTCTGCACGCACGCCGGGCAGGCCTGCGCCGCGATCACCCGGCTGCTGGTGCCGCGCGCGCGGCTGGAGGAGGCGGTGGTGATCGCCAAGGCGACCATGGAGGCGGTGCCGTGGGGGGACCCGACCGACCCGTCGAACTTCATGGGACCGCTCATCAACGCCCGGCAGCGCGAACGCGTCCTGGAGTACTACCGGATCGCGCACCGGGACGGCAGGGTCGTCCTCGGCGGGCAGCCGACCGACCGCTTCGAGCGCGGCTACTACGTGGAGCCGACGCTGATCACCGACGTGGACCCCAAGTCCCCGGTGGCGCAGGAGGAGATCTTCGGCCCGGCGCTGGTCGTCCTGCCCTACGACGACGATGACGACGCGGTGCGGATCGCCGACGGCACGATCTACGGCCTGTCCTCGGCGGTCTTCAGCACCGACCTGGAGCGCGCGATGGGCGTCGCGCGGCGGTTCCGGGCCGGCACCGTCGGGGTGAACGGCGCGCAGTGGTTCGACCCCGGCTCGCCCTTCGGCGGCTACAAGCAGAGCGGCCTCGGCCGCGAGTGGGGCACCGAGGGCCTGGAGGACTTCCTCGAGGTCAAGACGATCGCGTTCCCGGCGGGTGCCTGATGGACGACATCGAGGCGATCAAGCGGCTGAAGGCGCGTTACTTCCGCACCATGGACACCAAGGACTGGACGGGAATGCGCGAGTCCTTCGTCGCCGACGCGGTGATAGACCTCTCGGAGGCGGGCGGCGGCGAGCCCATCACCGGCGCCGACACGTTCATCTCCTTCCTCAAGGAGACGATCGGCGACCACAACACCGTGCACCACGCCCACATGCCCGAGATCGAGCTGACCTCGGAGACGACGGCAACGGGCATCTGGGCGCTGGAAGACCTCATCCGCTGGACGGACGGCAGCGAACTGCACGGCTACGGCCACTACCACGAGGTCTACCGGAAGATCGACGGCGTCTGGCGTATCGAGTCCCTGAGGGTGACGCGCCTCCGCCTCGACCTGACCCCCGGCACCGCGCCCTGACGTCAGGTGACGGGTTCGAGGATCGCCGAAGCCGAGGTGACCTTCCGGTCCCGGTCGCCCTCGTCGTGGAGGGTCAGCCGGACGCCGATCCTTCCCGCGGCGCTCTGGACCGCCTCGCCGTCGACGCGGAAGGGGCCGACCTTGCCGCGGGCGAGGAACATGACGTGCCAGGTCCGCATCTGGAGCAGGTCACTGCCGGCGAGCGCGGCGGCGAGGTCGTTCGCCGCCGTCTCCAGCACGACGTGCTGCGGCCCGATGTGGAGGGCGGCGTCGGGTGAGGCGAGTTCGGGGGAGAGCGGGGGCAGCGCCCAGTGGCCGTCGTCGCGGCGGGAGGCGCCGAACGCCTGCCACAGCGGCGGCAGGTCGGGGGAGTCGACGATCTCCAGCCTGTCCTCGTCCATCTTCTCCAGCCCCTCGGGCGGTGTGCCGATCCTGACGCCCTGGCCCTCGGTGAAGGCGATGACACGGCTGTGGTCGTCGGCGTCGACGATCTTCGACCGGCTGTAGCCCATCCGCGTCCCCGCGTGGAGGACCTCGGACTCCACCACTTCTATGCGCCGCACGTCCCGCGCGTCGTCGAGGATCTGGCAGCAGTGGACGACGGGGTTGGGAACCGTCACGAGGTCGGATCCCACGTTGCCCTCCGGCGCGCTGATCGACAGCGGCGCGACGAGGAGGCCGCCGGCGGCGTTGCGCATGTCGCGGCGGAGCGTCACGGTGTCGTCTGCCGGCCCGGTGTTCATCGAGCCGTGGTTGCGGCCGATGTACCGGTAGCTCAGCAGCCCGGTCCAGCGCCGCCGCAGTTCCTCGGCGTACGCCTGGGGATCGTCCTTCAGCTCTCTGATGTCGCGCAACATCGACCACGCCTCCTCCGGCCGCCCGGCCGTCTTGGTGTACGGACGCCCGCTTCGGGGACGTCGGGTCCGGTGCTCACCGGCTCGCCCTCGGCTCGTCTTCGGCGACCAGCCGCGTCCGCAGGACCTTGCCCGCCGCGTTGCGGGGCAGCGGTCGCGTGCGCAACTGCCATGCCGTCGGCACCTTGTACGGGGCCAGCGCGGACCGGCACCAGGCGGCGAGTTCCCGCTCGCCTGCGGTGGAACCCGCGCGCAGGACCACGAACGCCTTCACCGCCTGCCCGGTGACGGGGTCGTCGATCCCGGCGACGGCGCACTCCTCGACGTCATGGTGTGCCTCAAGCCGGTACTCCACCTCGGACGGGTGGACGTTCTCCGCCGAGACGAAGATCATTTCGCGTGCCCGTGAGTCGATGTGGAGCAGGCCGTCCTCGATCCTTCCGACGTCGCCCATCGCCAGCCACCGCCCGGGGCCGATCACCTCGGCCGTGGCCTGAGGGTCGTTCCAGTAGCCGAGCATGGTGTACGGACTCCGGACGTGGATGAGGCCCCCGGCCCCGGGCGGGAGGTCGCCGCCTTCGGCGTCGCGGATGGCGACCTGGACGCCGTCCTGGATCGGCCCCGTGGACTCGGGGAAGGCGGTGAAGTCGGCTCCTCCGATGCTGGCGACGATGCTGCCCCCCTCGCTGCTGGTGTAGCCCATCCGGAAGCCCGCGGCCGCGGTCGGGAACGCCTCGCTGAGCAGCCGTTTGACCGTCGGGCTCATCGGCGCGCCGCCGACCACCACACTGGCCAGGCTGGAGAGGTCGTACTCGGCGCGCGCCGGATGCGCGGCGACACGGGGCGCGGCACTGCCCACCGAGAGCCAGACGGTCACCCGCTCGGACTCGATCGCGCGCAGGGTGCGCTCCTCGTCGAACCGTCCGGGACGCAGGATGAGCAGGCCGCCCGAGACGGTGAACATCAGGACGGCACCGTACAGGGCGGACAGGTGGAACAGGGGAGGGGAGACCAGGACCCGCGCCGCAGGGGGCGGGGCGGCGGGCATCGCCCCGGCGCGCAGCAGCGCGTTGAACCGGTTGCAGGCGACGAACCCGATGACCGAGCGGTGGCTGTGCACGACGGCCTTCGGACGTCCGGTCGTCCCGCTGGTGAAGATCAGCAGCGCCGGGTCGTCCTCGGCCGCCTCCGGTACCGCCGGCAATTCGGCGTGCGATCCGGTGATGTGCGCGTAGAGCCCGGGGGTGAACTCCAGCCGGGCGAGACCGGGGTCGGCGCGCGCCACGGAGCCGAGCCGGCGTTCGTCGCCGAGCACGACGCGCGGAGCCGTGAGCGCCAGGGCTGCCTCGACCTCCGGTTCGCTCCAGTAGCCGTTCATCGCCGAGACCACGGCTCCGGCGGCCAGCGCCGCCCAGAAGCCGATCACCCATTCCATGCGGTTGGCGGAGATCAGCGCCACCCGGTCGCCGGGCACCACCCCGTACTCCTCGCGGAGGATCCGGGCGAGCACGGCGACCGCCGACAGATGCTCGCGGTAGGTCAGCCTGCGGTCGTCGTCGGCGAGGTACTCGCGGTCGGGGTACGCCGCCGTCGCGTCGGTCAGCAACCGCAGGATGGACGTCGCACGTTTCTCGAAGACGGCCATCCGCTCGCCCAGGACGTCCTCCTCCACGACCTCGTACGGGCCGCCCGGGGCGATGAGGGAGCGCCCGAACTCGCTGCCGGACGCGTTGGGGAAGGTCTGCCGTATGAGGTCGCTCATCGTCCGGTGCCCCTCATCCGACGGGCCGGTCCGCTTGCCCGCGCCGTGCCGCCACCGCGCGCCGCTGCGTCACCGCCTCGTGTTCGAGCGCCTGCGCGAACGTGTTCTCCCAGGACGCGTCGATGATCTCCAGCGTGCCCTCGGCCGCGGCGGGCGCGACCTCGGCCACCCGCTCGCACCACGCCTCGACCGCCGCGTCGAGTTCGTCGGCGGGCACGACGAGGTTGGCGAGCCCGAGCTCGCGGGCCTCGTGACCGTGGACGAGCCTGGCGAGGAGGGTGAGCTCCTTGGCCTTGTGCGGTCCGACGACGCGGGGCAGCAGCCAGCTCAGCCCGCCGTCGGGGGTCAGGCCGATCCGGGAGAACACCGCGCCGAAGCGGGCGCGCTCGGAGGCGACGACGAGGTCGCAGCCGAGCGCGAGGCTCATGCCCACGCCGACGGCCACCCCGTCCACCTTCGCCACCGTCGGTTTGGGCATGGTGTGCAGCCGGAGGATGATCGAGGCGACCTCGCGCATCTTCGCGGTGACCTGGTCGGCGGACTTGGTGATGCCGCCGGCCAGGTCGGCTCCGGAGGAGAAGTTGCCGCCCGTGCCCGAGAGCACCAGGACGCGGGCCCCGGGATCCTTCTCGAAGCGGGCGAGGGCGTCGGCCAGCAGCTCCCAGGAGTCGGCGTCGAGCGCGTTCTTGACCTGCGGCCGGTTGAACACCAGGTGCGAGATCCGCCCCGGGCGGTAGAGGACGGGGGACTCATCGCGGTGCGTCATGGGCGCTCACTCCCCGACCGGCATGCCGAGGCACTCGGCCAGGTTGTCGCGCATGATCCGGCGGATCGCGCCGTCGTCGAACCCGCCGAGCTCCTTCACGTAGTCGGTCGGCTCGGCGAGCCCCTCGCCGTGCGGCCAGTCGGACCCGAAGAGCACCCGTTCGACGCCGATCCACCCGGCGAGCTCGGCGACGTCGTCCTCGAAGTACGGCGCCACCCAGACGTGCTCGCGCAGGGTGTCGCCGGGATCGGAGGCGAAGTGCCCTGGCTGCTGGTTGGCGAGCTTGCGCAGCCGCTTGACCAGCAGCGGCACCCAGGGCGCCCCGTTCTCGATGCTCATGACCTTCAGGTTCGGGTGCCGGTCGAAGACACCTCGGATGATCATCGACCCGATCGCGTCGTGGATGGCGCGGTCGCTGACCACGAGCTTGGTCAGCGGGTCGAGATGGAACGGGTCGTAGTCGGCGGGGCCGCCCCAGGCCCCCGACAGGAGCGTGTAGCCGCTGTCGGAGAGATGGAAGGCGACCGGGACTCCGGCCTCGGCGAGCCGCGCCCAGACCGGGTCGTGCGCCAGGTCGCCGAGGTCGCGGGCCCGTCCGTCGGCGCCGGGGACCGGCGCGGGACGCACGCAGACCACCCGGGCGCCGCGGTCCAGGACCCGGTCCAGTTCCGCCAGCGCGGCGGCGGGGTCGGCCAGCGAGAGCATCGGCGCGGCGAAGAGCCGCTCCCGGTGGTGGAATCCCCAGTCCTCCTCCAGCCAGCGGTTGAACGCCGACAGGGTGGCCATCGTGGCCGGGACGTCGTGCCGAGCGCCTGCTCCACGCCGCAGCCC
>JAFACJ010000393.1 GCA_023425615.1 Actinomycetes bacterium | reverse complement strand
CCGTCGACGACCGCTTCGGCGTCACCGAAGCGGTCGGCGGCGGAGAGCACCATCTCGGGGATGGTGTCCCATGGCGTCATGCGTTGATCAACCTGGCCAGGTTGCCGCCCATGATGAGGGCCTTGTGCTCCTCGCTCATGCCCTTCAGCTCATCGACGTAGGTGATCGGGTCGGCCAGGCCCTCGGGGTGGGGGTAGTCCGAGCCGAACAGCACCCGCTCGACGCCGAGGAGGTCAGACAGCCTGGCCATGTCCTCCTCCCAGAACGGGCTGACGTGGATGTTGCGCTTGACCGCGACGACCGGGCTCTCGGTGAATTCCTGCGGCATCTTCTTGTAGATGTTGGCGAGCTGGTCCAGCAGCGGGCCCACCCAGGAGGCGCCGTTCTCGATCACCGCGATCTTCAGGGCGGGGAACCGGGACAGCGCGCCGTGGATGGCCAGCGCCGCCACGGTGTCCTGGATCGGGCGCCACTCGAAGATCATCCGGAAGGCGTTGGGCTTGAACGGCAGCATCTCGTTGCTGACGCCCTCCCAGTCGCTGATGTAGCGGCTGTAGCCGCTGTCGGAGGAGTGCAGCCCGACCAGGACGTCGTGCTCGACGACGCGCTGCCAGAACGGGTCGAACTCCGGCAGGCCGAACGAGCGGCTGCCGCCCCGGATGCTGGGGACCGGGGCGGGGCGCACCAGGATCGCGCGGGCGCCGTTGGCCACCGCCCAGTCGAGCTCCTCGATCGCCTTCTCGACGATGGGCAGGGTGATGACGGGGGTGGTGAAGATGCGGTTCTGGTAGTTGAAGGTCCAGGTCTCCAGCAGCCACTCGTTGAGCACGTGGATGACCGCGTGCGTCATCTCCACGTCGTCACGCATGCGCTCTTCGATGAGGCTGGCCAGGGTGGGGAACATCAGGGTCTTGTCGATGCCCATCTCGTCCATGAGCTTCAGGCGCGGCTCGGGCTCGCGGAAGGCGGGGATGGAGCGCATGGGCTCGCCGAAGATCTGGCGGCGGTCCTTGCCCTCGGGGTTGCCCACGCGGAAGTACTCCTCCATCGCGCCGGGCCTGGCGACCACCTCGAAGGTGGGGTTGGGGATGTACTCGCTGATGTGCCCCCTGACGGCGATCTTCGTGCGGCCGTCGACCTGCACGTACTTGATCGCGTTCTTGTACTCCTTGGGGAGGTACTTGGTCAGCGCCTCCTGCGGCTCGTACAAGTGGTTGTCGGCGTCGAACAGCGGATAAGGCAGCTCACGCGACGGCATGGCGGGTCTCCTTCGGTGGATGGAAAGCTGTTCAGGTGACGGCTCCGGCCGTCTTGAGCGCGATGATGCGCTCCCAGGAAAGTCCGAGTTCGAGGAGTACCTCCTCGGTCTGCGCCGCGAACTGCGGCGCGGGGCCCGACGCGGGGCTGGCGACGTCGAACTGCACGGGGCTGGCGGCCAGTTTGAGCTCGCCGGCCTGCACCATGTACTCGTTCGCCTGCACCTGCGCGTCGTCGACCACCTGAAGGGAGTCCTGCACCGGCGCCCACGGCCCGGAGAGGGTGGCGAACCGCTCCGACCACTCGGCCAGCGTGCGGGTCGCGATCGTCTTGCGCAGGATCTCGACGGCCTCGGCGGTGTTGGCGGCGATCAGCTCGCCGGTGGCGAAGCGCGGGTCGTCGATCAGGTCGGGACGGTCGACGTGGCGGCAGACGTCGGCCCAGAACTTGGTGGGCTGGAGCATGACGAGCGACAGGTAGCGTCCGTCGGACGTGCGGTAGAGCCCGGTCAGTGGGTTGATCGGGGAACCGTGGGCACCGGTCGGCGACGCCACCATCGGCTCGCCGAGGTGCGCCGACAGCGCGATGCCGTGGCCCATCGCCCACACGCCGCTGCCCAGCAGGGAGACGTCGACGATGGACGGCTCACCGGTGCGGCCGAGCTTGACCAGCGCCGCCGCGATGCCGCCCGCGAGGTTGGTGCCGGAGATGGTGTCGCCGTAGGCGGGCCCTGGCGGGCTGATCATCCCCTCGACGTCCGGCGGGGTGATGCTGGCGGCGGTGCCGGCCCGCGACCAGAAGGCGGTCATGTCGTAGCCGCCGCGGGTGGACTCGACGCCGCGCGGGCCGAGGGCGCTGCCCCGGGCGTAGATGATCTTCGGGTTCGCCGCGCGGATGTCCTCGACGTCGATGCCGAACTTGGCGCGGTGCCCGGGCAGGAAACTGGTCAGGAAGACGTCCGAGCGCTTGGCCAGCGCATAGAGCACCTCGCGGCCCTCGGGCTTGGACATGTCGAGGCCGAGGCTGCGCTTGCCGCGGTTGGCGTGCTCGAAGTTGGGGTTCGGGTCGCCCTCGACGCGCATCCTGCCCGTCTGCCGCAGTCCGCGCTGCGGATCGCCGTTGACGGCGTGCTCGACCTTGATCACATCGGCGCCCCAGTCGGAGAGCACCCCGCCCGCCGAGGGGACGAAGCCGTACATCGCCACTTCGAGGACCCTGATGCCCTCCAGCGGCCCGCTCATGAGACCACCGCCGCGAGGGTCTTGCGCTCCAGGAACTCCTCGAAGCCGGGGACGCCGCCCTCGCGGCCGACACCCGACTGCTTGTACCCGCCGAAGGAGGCGTCGCCACCGAAGTAGTAGCCGCCGTTCACGCTCATCGTCCCGGCGCGGATCCGCCGGGCCACGGCGATGGCGCGCTCGTTGTCCGCGCCGAAGACCCCGCCGGACAAGCCGTATATCGAGTTGTTGGCGATGCGTACCGCGTCTTCCTCGTCCTCGTAGGCGATGACCGCGAGCACCGGCCCGAAGACCTCCTCCTGGGCGATCTCGCTGTCGGGGTCGACGTTCGCCAGCAGGGTCGGCTTGTAGAAGAAGCCGGGGTCGACCTTCTCGCCGCCGGTCACCAGCTTGGCGCCGGCCTCGACGGCCCGCTGGACCATGCCGTGCACCTTGTCGCGCTGCTGCCCGCTGATGAGCGGCCCCATGTAGTTGGCGGGATCGCCGGGGTCGCCGTACTTCACACCGGCCAGCATCGCGGCGATCTGCTCGACGAGCGCGTCGTGCTGCTCGCGCTGGACGAGCACACGGGAGGTGATCGCGCAGCCCTGGCCCGCGTGGCTGCAGATGGTGAAGGCCGCCGCCATCGCGCACAGGCCGAGGTCGGCGTCGTCGAGCACGATCATCGCCGACTTGCCGCCGAGCTCCAGGAACACCTTCTTCACCGTCTGGCCCGCCGCCGCCATGATGCGCCGGCCGGTGGCCGTGGAGCCGGTGAAGGTGACGAGGTCGACGCCGGGGTGGGTGGTGAGCACCTCGCCCACCGCCACGTCCGACGACGACAGCACGTTGACGACGCCGGCCGGGATGTCGGTGTGCTCGGCGATCAGCTCGCCCAGCGCCTGGGTGATGAGGGGGGTGTCGGGTGCCCCCTTGAGCACGACCGTGCAGCCCGCGGCGAGCGCGGGGGCGATCTTGGCGAGCGCGATCTGGACCGGGTAGTTGTAGGGGATGATCGCCGCGACGACGCCCGCCGCCTCCTTCTCCGTCCAGCGCCGGTGCCGCTGCCCGCGGGTCTCGATCTCGCCGAGCTCCTCGGTCATCGGGTAGTTCTTCAGCAGGTTCGCGTAGTAGGCGACGATCCCGATCGGCTCGTCGAGCTGTGTCGCGTAGGTGATCATGCGCGGGGCGCCGGCCTCGGCGATCAAGAGCTCGCGCAGCTCGTCCTTGTGCTCCAGCAGCGCGGCGTGGAACTGCTCGAGGCAGCGGACGCGCAGTTCGGTGTCGCGCGACCACTCCGTCGTGTCGAAGGCGCGGCGCGCGGCGGCGACGGCGGCCTCGGCGTCGGCGACCGTGGCGTCCGGCGCGTGGCCGACGACCTCTCCGGTCGCGGGGCTGAGCGACGCGAAGGTCTTGCCCGCCTCCAGGAGACGCCCGTCGATGAGCAGCCTCGCCCGTCTCTCCCGTGTTC
>JAFACJ010000382.1 GCA_023425615.1 Actinomycetes bacterium | reverse complement strand
ATGCGGACCCCCCCGCGCGCCCGCCGGGCGCGGGCCGGTGCCCCCGACCCCGACGGGGTGGGCGCGATCCGCTCCCTCTTCCCCGTCCGCGAACAGGTCGTCGCCTATGAGCCGCACTCCCACTACGCGTACCGGATGGTGACACCCTCGCCGATCAAGGACTACCGCGCCGACGTCCGCCTGTCCCCGACGTCGGAGGGCGGCACCCGGATCGAATGGTCGGCGCAGGGCGGCGCGGTGATCCCCGGCACGGGGCCGATCGTGGGATTCGGCCTGCGCTTCGCCACCCGCCAGCTGTCGCGCTCCCTGGCGAAGCACGCCTCGGCGTGTGACCGGAAGTGTCCAGTGCACTGAACTCTGCCTTCCCCGCGGAGATCTCTTCGGTTTCACTGGGCCGTAGCGGAGACGCAGGAGGTGGCGCATGGCCTTTCAGCCGCTCACGGTGGGCAGTAAGGGGAGCAGGGTCCGGTGCGTCGAGCTGGCGCTGGGCATGAGGTTCCCGGACGACACATTCGACGCGAAGACCGCGAGTGCCGTGAAGAAATTTCAGAAGAGGTGCTTCCCCGGGCAGGGGAAGAAGTGGACTGGAATAGTCAACGGGGCCACCTGGAGCAAATTGAAGTCGGATGAGAACACGAAGAAGATCATGAAGGACTGTCTGAAGGTCAGGGGCTGAGGCGCCAGATCTTGGCGACTCCGTTGAGGTCCACCGCCGCCAGGTACCGCCCGTCGGAGCTGAACTCGATCTGACTGATCGAGGCGCCGTGCTCGTTCAGCTCGATCCGGGGCTGCTCTTCCGCCAGCGACCACAACCGCACGGCGTGGTCGTCACCGCCCGTGGCGATCGTCTCGCCGTCGGGGGAGAAGGCGAGGGCGGTCACCCGGCTGCCGTGGACCTTGGGCGGTCCCGCCTCCGATCCGTCGTCCCGCCAGAGGCGGGCGTTCTCGGCCAGCGCACCGGCCGTGGCGAACGTCCTGCCGTCCGGGCTGAACGCGATACGGTCCACCCCTTCCCGGTCATCGATGACCTGGCCGGACGGATCCCCGTCCGGCTCCAGCCTCCAGATCCGCAGGGTCTGGTCGTCGCTCGCGGTGACGACGGTACGGGCGCCGGGAGCGAACTCCGAGACGGTGACCAGGTCCTCATGCCCGCGCAGGGCACGGGATGTCCGTTCGGTGAGGTTCCAGACCAGGATCTCGTTCTCCCTGGCCTCCAGCCCGAACGGTCGGTGGTCGGAATCGAACGCCAGGTCCGCGGCCTCCTCCAGATTCACTATCGAGGTGATCTGGTGACCGCTCTTGAGGTCCCACAGCTTGAAGGAGGGGTTGGCGGCGGCGTCGCTGCTCAGCAGGAGGGAGTCGGAGCCGAAGACCGTCTGGATGACGCTGCCCTGGTGGCCTGGCAGAAGCCTGTCGCGTTCGGGGTCATCCAGGCCCCAGATCCTGATGGAGGAGTCGTCGGAGAAGGAGGCGAGGAGGGTTCCCTCGGGGTCGAAGGCGAAGCCCCTGATCGGACCCTCATGACCGCCGAGCCGCCTGGCCTCGGGGAAGGAGTCGAGGTCATAGAGCAGGATCGTGTTCCCTTCCGACACAGCGAACGACGGATCGCCCTTTCCCGGCCGGAATGCGAAAGGCTGGTATATGCCTTTGATGGCGAGGGTGATGAGCGATTCGTAGTTCACGGGTTCCTTCTCTCTTTCCAGGACGGGTCGTATGAGGAAGAAGGCGCCCGCCGCCAGTGCGACGCCCAGAAGGAGGGCGGTGAGCCGGCGGTGCCCGTGCCGTCGCTCCCGCCGCTGTGAGGGGAGTTCGAGGGTGCCCCGCACGGAGTCGCCGAGCTGTCCGGCGGCCCAGTCCAGGAGCTTGGCGGTCTGGCGGCCCGAGGGGCGGGCACCGGGATCTTTCTGGAGCAGGGCGTCGATGACGGGGGCCAGGGGCCCGGCGGCGACGGCGCGGGGGACGGGCCGGTCGGAGACCAGTTCGCCGAGGATCGCCGCGCGGGTGCGGCCGGCGAGGGGCGGGCGGCCCTGCACGGCGTAGAAGAGGGTGGCGCCGAGCGACCACAGGTCGGCGGCCGGGGTGACCTGCGAGTACCGCGCCTGCTCGGGCGCCATGAAGGCGGGGGTCCCGAGCACGGAGTCCTCGCGGGTGGTGAAGGTGTCGTCGTGCAGCAGGGCGATGCCGAAGTCGGTGAGGACGACGCGGTCGCCCTCGAAGAGGATGTTGCTGGGTTTGACGTCCCTGTGGGTGATCTTCTTGGCGTGCGCGGCGCGCAGGGCGTCGAGCACGACCCTGCCCACGCGGACGGCCTCGGCGGCGGGGAGCGGCCCGTCGTGCCTGATCCGCTCCTCCAGGGAGGGGCCGCGGATCACCTCCATGATGATCAGCGGTGATCCGTCGCGCTGGAGCACGTCGTGCACGGTCACGATGCCGGGGTGCTTCAGGCCGCCGGCGGCGCGTGCCTCGCGCAGCGCCCTCTCGTGCAGTTCGCGGTGGTGCTCGGGGGAGACGGCGAAGGCGGGTGCGACCTCCTTGATCGCGACCTCGCGGTCGAGCGTCTCGTCGCGGGCCAGCCACACCTTGCCCATACCGCCGCCGCCGAGCAGGGAGAGCAGGCGGTATCGGCGATTGATCCATTGCCCCGGGACCAACCCCATGAAAGGAAAGTAACTTCCGCTGATCGATACGTCATGGGACCTTGTGTCCGGAAACCCGGTTTGAGCGGTGTAGGAAAAGTCGGCCGCTCCTTCGGCGGAGGAGGCGCCGGGCCGGCCCGCGTGACGTCTGAGGGGACCGGCGGGTTGCGCTGTCTCCCGGGTTTGATGTGGCTTATGTCCGACTGTGGTCAAAGATTCGGTAGAAACCTACGCAACCCGGAATAGTTGCTGATCAAACCAGCGATGACCGGCGGCTCCACGTCCAGTCGAGCCATGGTCAGCACACAAGACGGAGGACGTACACCATGGACCGGATCGTGGTGAAGAAGATCATCGTGCACAGGCCGGGGCCCCTGGCCCTGCGCGGCAAGGCGAGCGCCCGGCACATCTAGAAGGAGCACCCGTGCCGCACCTGCAGGCGGGCGAGCCACGAGTGCCCGCGGACGCCCCGCCGCTCCTGGTCGAGGCGGGAGCCGACCGCCGCCTCGGCGGTCCCTACGCGGCGGCCTCCGCGCTGGCGCGGACGCTCGTTCCCCGCGCGCCCCTGTCCTCGATCGCCGCATACGACATCGAACTGCGCGCGATAGCCCCCGACCTGGCCGTCCCGGTACTGCGTACGACGCTCTCGGAGACGCTTCCCCGCGACGAACGTATCCTCGTGCCCGCCCCGCAGCGGACGCTGCGCGTGGCGAACGGCTTCGCGGAGTTCGTCCGCGACTCCCTCACGGAGCCCTGCACCTTCCTCGTCACCGGGTACGCCGAAGCCGACGCCGCCGACAAGGAGATACTCGACATCCTCATCCGCCGTGTGCCCCAACTCACGATCGTGACCTGCGACACGCCCGGTACCCGGCGGCGCGACGCGTTCTGGGCCGGACTGTGGGACCAAGGCGACGCGGAACGGTACCGCGAGGCCGTCGAATGGTGCCAGGAACGGGGCTGCCACCACGCCGCCGTCGAACTCGCGAGACGCGCCCTGTTCGTCACCGAGGTCGCCGAACCGGACACGGAGGACTGGTGGAGGATCGTCCACGCGGCGGCCGTCGGGCTGAGCGCGCTGGAACGGGAGGAGGAGGCCGAGGAGCTGCTGGCGTACGCGCGGGCGCACACCACCGACCCGCTCCGGCACTCGACCATGGCCTACACGAGCGCGATGCTCCTCACCCGCCACCACGATCCCGACCGGCGCGACCTGGACGCCGCGCTCGGCCTGATCCACACCGCGATCGCCCTGTGCGGACTGCTGCCCGACCGGGGGAACCGCGCGGTCAAGCTCGGCTTCGACCTCAACGGCAAGGCGCTCATCCAGGCGCGGCGCGGCCGCACACGGGAGGCGCTCGCCCTGGTGGAGGAGGCGATCGCGCTGGCCGAGGCCGACCTGCCGCCCGGCGCCCAGGCGGTGCACCGGATGGTGCTGCGCGCCAACCGCGCGCAGCTCCACCTCATGAGCGGCGACCCCGCCGCCGCGCTGGCCGACCTCGACGCGGTGATCGAGGCCGACCCCGGCTACCCGGACTACTACATCGACCGCGGCAACCTGCTGATGCGGCTGGACCGGAGGGAGGAGGCGGCGGCCGACTACGAGACGGCGCTGCGGGTCGGCCCGCCGTTCCCCGAGGCGTACTACAACCGCTCGGAGGTGCGGTTCGCCGTGGGCGACCACGAGGGCGCCCTCGCCGACCTGGATCGCGCCCTCGACCTGGATCCCTGCTTCCTCGACGCGCTGGTCAACCGGGCGGGGCTGCTGGTCGCGGGGAACGAGTACGAGCGGGCGCGCGCCGACATCGAGGCAGGTCTCGCCGCAGAGCCGGGCAATCCCCACCTGCTGTGCGCACTGGGCCAGATGGAGGCGGAGGTCGGCGACACGGCGCGGGCCTGGGCGGCGTTCGAGGAGGCGCTGCGGCGCGATCCGTCGCTGGCCCCGGCCTGGGCGGGCCGCGGGATGCTCTCCTATCAGCTGGGCAAGGTCGAGGACGCCATCGCCGACCTGGGCCGCGCCATCGGGCTGGCCGAGGAGCCGGGCCTGCTGTTCAACCGCGCGCTCGCCCTGCGCGCCGCGGGCCGTGAACGGGAGGCGGTCGCCGACCTCACCCGCGCCCTGGAGCTCGATCCCGACGACCACGACATCCGGCTCGCCCTCACCGGCTGATCCGGCGGCGGGCTCATACCGCGGGGGCGGCGGGGACCGGGGGCACGGGCAGCGGCTTCTCCTGCGCCGCCAGCGCCAGCAGGACCAGGGACGCGGTCCAGCCGAGCGGGGCGACGGAGTGCGGCTCGCCCTCGTCGTCGACCCGCTCGGGCAGGACGCCCAGCGGCGTGCGGTGCGCCGACAGCCAGCCGAGCCAGCCGGTGGAGCGCCCTGAGGCGGTGTCGGCGAGGGCGAACATCGCCACCTCGGGAGTCCACGCCTGGGTCTTGCTGCCCGCCCACTTCTCGCCGGGCAGCAGGCCGCCGTTCTCCTCGATGCGCAGCCTGTCGGCGGCCACCGCCAGCGCGGTGGTGACGCTCTCGTCCTCGGGCGCGAACGGGGGTGCGAGGAAGGTCACAGAGGCGTCCATGCGCCCGCCCGCCAGCGGGGAGCGGGGGTAGCCGTGCACGCCGTACTCGCGTCTGATGGCGGCGTCCAGCCGGCCCGCCGCCTCCCCCCACCGCGCCGCCTCCTGCGGATGCCCGTCCGCGGCGATCGCCGCGGCGCTGCGCAGCCCGGCCAGCAGGGGGGCCGAGACGCCCAGCGTGGG
>JAFACJ010000525.1 GCA_023425615.1 Actinomycetes bacterium | reverse complement strand
TACCGCGAGGCCAGCTCCGGCGGCTGGATCGCCACCCGGCCGTCGCGTACGGCGTCGCCGGCGGCCTTGGCCAGCGGCTCGACCTTGACGAACCACTGCAGGGACACCCGCGGCTCGCCCACCGTCTGGCAGCGCTGGCAGTGGCCGACGGAGTGCTCGTAGGGGCGGACCTCCTTGACGATGCGGCCCTGCTCGCGCAGCGCCTCGACCACCTTGCCGCGCGCCTCGTAGCGGTCCATGCCCTCGAACGGGCCGGGCGCGGTGACGCGGGCGTGCTCGTCCAGGACGGTCAGCGACGGCAGCCCGTGCCGCTGCCCGATCTCGAAGTCGTTCGGGTCGTGGGCGGGCGTGACCTTGACCGCGCCGGTGCCGAACTCGGGGTCGACGTGCTCGTCGGCGACGACCGGGATGCGGCGGCCGGTCAGCGGCAGGTCGATCTCGGTGCCGACCAGGTGCGCGTACCGCTCGTCGGACGGGTGGACGGCGACCGCGGTGTCGCCGAGCATCGTCTCGGCCCGGGTGGTGGCGACCACGACCTCGTCGGAGTAGCGGATCGAGACCAGTTCGCCTTCGCGCTCGGCGTGCTCGACCACGATGTCCGACAGCGCGGTCAGGCAGCGCGGGCACCAGTTGATGATGCGCTCGGCGCGGTAGATGAGGCCGTCGTCGTACAGCCGCTTGAAGATCGTCAGGACGGCGCGGGAGAGCCCCTCGTCCATGGTGAAGCGCTCACGCGACCAGTCGACGCTGTCGCCGAGGCGCTTCATCTGGCCCAGGATCCTGCCGCCGGACTCGGCCTTCCACTGCCACACGCGCTCCTGGAACGCCTCGCGGCCCAGGTCGTGCCGGGTGAGGCCCTCCTTCTTCAGCTCGCGCTCGACCACGTTCTGGGTGGCGATGCCGGCGTGGTCCATGCCCGGCAGCCACAGCGCCTCATACCCCTGCATCCGCCGACGGCGTACCAGCGTGTCCTGGATGGAGTGGTCCAGGGCGTGGCCCATGTGCAGCGAGCCGGTCACGTTGGGCGGCGGGATGACGATCGTGTACGCGGGCGCGTCGGGGTCGCGGGCGGGGTCGGCCTCGAACAGACCGGCGGCCACCCACCGCTCGTAGAGCTTTCCCTCGACCTCGGCGGGCGCGTACTGAGTAGGCAACTGGGACTCGGTCACGAACGCCGATTCTACGGCCCGTCAAGCCCTGCCATGGGCTCACCGGCGTGAGGCTGTGGAAGAGCGAGAGACACCGGACGGAGGATAGGACACAATGTCCTCACTGAACGTCCCTCGACGACGCCCCGGAGATTACCTTGAGTGGTTGGAACCCCCCGCCCCAGGGCCCCGGCTACGGCGGGCCCCAACCGCCGCAGCAGCCCTACGGGCAACCCCAGCAGCCTTACGGCCAGCCCCAGCAACCCTACGGGCAGCCGCAGCAGCCTTACGGCCAGACCCCGCCGCCCTTCGGCCAGCCGCAGCAGCCCTACGGGCAGACCCCGCCGCCGTTCGGCCAGCCGCAGCAGCCCTACGGGCAGCCCGGGTTCCCTCCTTCTCCCCACAAGCCGCCGAACCACCGCAAGGGCATCGCCCTGGGGATCGGCGGCATCGTCGCGGTCGTCGTCATCATCATCGTCGTGGTGGTCGTCGCCAACCTGGGCGGCGCCGGGAGCGACAAGTACACGATCAGCACGCCGCCCACCGCCGGCGGCTACCCGCAGGTCAACGACTCCACCGGCGACACCTACGGCAACACCTTCCGCAACCTGCTCGGCTCCCAGGGCACTGTCGTGTCGGCGACCTACGACGCGGGCGGCACCAAGGTGACCTTCACCGGCGTCAGCGGTTCCAACCTGGGCAGCTCCGACGGGTTCCGGCAGGGCCTGCAGGGCTCGGGCGCCAGCGTCACCATCCACGACACCGACGCCGGGGGTCCGGGCAAGGCCGCCTGCGCCGAGATCACGGTGGCGACCGTCACGATCCCGCTGTGCTACTGGCAGACCGACACCTCGCTCGGCATGCTGACCGCCTCCCCCGACCTCACCTCGGTGACCTCCGGCGGCGGGCAGTCCATCGGCTGGTCCCAGCTCGCCGACATCATGCGCAAGATGCGGCCGGACGTGGAGAAGCCCGCCTGATCCGGGACACCCGTCCCTGTCGGTGACGAGGACGATCGGAGAGGCTTCCCGGTATGTACGGCGTCACCGCGCTCAGCGCGTTCCTGCTGGGGCTCGCCGTCGGCGTCCTGCTGACCCGGCGGCCCGCCCCCGCCGCGGATGACCGTGCCGGAGCACTGCAGCGGTCACGGGAACGCATCCTGGCCGCGGCCGAGGAGGAGCGCCGGCGGCTGCGGCACGATCTCCACGACGGTCTCGGCCCCACCCTGGCCAGCCTCGCCATGGCCCTGGACACCGCGCGGCTGACCCTGGACAGCCGGCCCGAGCGGGTCGGCCCGCTCCTGTCGGACCTGCGGCAGCGGCTGGCCGCGGCGGTCGGCGACATCCGGGAGCTGGTGGCCGGACTGCGCCCGCCCGCCCTCGATGACCTCGGCCTGGCCGGGGCGGTCGGCGGACTGGCCGACGGAACCGACGGCATCATGGTCGAAGTCAAGATCAACGGCGAGCTGACCGGTCTCCCCGCCGCGGTCGAGGTCGCCGCCTACCGGATCGTCCAGGAGGCTCTCAACAACGTGCGACGCCACTCCCTCGCCGCCAGCGCCCTGGTCAGGCTCAGCCGCGGCACCGAGGCGCTCCACCTTGTCGTCGCCGACCCCGGCACCGGGCTGCCGCCGCACGGCCGGGACGGCACGGGCCTGGCCGCGATGCGCGAACGCGCCGCCGAGGTGGGCGGCGTGTGCACCATCGGACCCCGGCCGGGCGGCGGCACCGCGGTCGTCGCCCGACTCCCCCTCAACCTGCTCCCGGAGGAACCCAGTCGTGTCCGACGACATCCGAGTGATCATCGCTGACGACCACCCCATGTTCCGGCAGGGCCTGCGCGCCCTGCTGGAGGCGTTGGGCATCGAGGTCATCGCCGAGGCCGAGAACGGTCCGGCCGCCGTCCAACTCGCCCACGACGTCCAGCCCGACGTGGTCGTGATGGACCTGCACATGCCCGGCGGCAACGGCATCGAGGCCACCCGCACCATCACCCGCACCAGCCCCCACATCGGGGTGCTGGTGCTCACCATGTTCCGCGACGACGACTCGGTGTTCGCCGCGATGCGCGCCGGCGCCCGCGGCTACCTGCTCAAGGAGTCGGGCGCCGAGGAGATCGCCCGCGCCGTCCGCGCGGTGGCGGCGGGGGAGGCGATCTACGGTCCGGAGATCGCCCGGCGGGTCCTCACCTACTTCACCGAGATGCCCGACCCCCGCAAGTCCGCCTTCCCCGAGCTGACCGACCGGGAACGGGAGGTGCTCGAACTGATCGCCCAGGGCCGCAACAACGGGGAGATCGCCGGAATCCTCTTCCTGTCGCCGAAGACGATCCGCAACCACGTCTCCAACATCTTCATGAAGTTGCACGTGGCCGACCGGGCTCAGGCGATAGTGCTGGCTCGCGAGGCCGGACTTGGCACGTAGAACGGTCCTGTGGGCCGGGGCGCTGGCCGGCCCGCTGTGCGTCATCCTCGCGTACGCCTTCCGGTACGGGGTGCCCGTCGAGTACCGGACGAGCCAGTCCTGGCGGCCCGAGGTCATCATGGGCTGCCTGTACCCGGCCATCGGGGCGTACCTGCTCAGCCGCAAGCAGGGGCTGGTCATCGGCAGGCTGCTGTGGACGATCGGCCTGATCGCCGCCGCCTCCTGGCTGCTGGTCCCCTTCTCCCGCTGGGCGCTGCTGCACGAACTGCCGGGCGCGGTCCTGCTGCGCTGGGGCGCCACCTGGCTGTACCTGCTGGAGTTCCTGCCGCTGGTGATGATCGTCCCGCTGCTCTTCCCCGACGGCAGGCCGCCCTCGCGGCGCTGGCGCCCGATGCTGTGGCTGTCGGCGGCCGTCATCGGCGTCAACGTCCTGTACCGGATGCTGGTGCCCGGCCCCCTGGGCGTGGGCGCGCACCGGGTGGACAACCCGTTCGGGGTGTCGGCACTGCCGGATCTCGACGAGGTCTACCTGTGGGGCATCCAGCCGGTCACCGTGACGCTGACCTTCGTCAGCCTCGCCACCTTGATCCTGCGCTTCCAGGCCGGCAGCCCCATCGCCCGGAGGCAGATCGCGCTGGTCGCCTACCCGCTGCTGGGCACCGCGCTGGCCGGCTACTGGGACCTGATGTGGCCGGACATGCCGTTCTGGCTGTTCGCCACCTTGACCTGCACCGCGGTGACCACGGTGCCGGTCTCGCTGACGATCGCGATCCTGCGCTACCGGCTCTATGACATCGACGTCATCGTCAACCGGACCCTGGTCTACGGCACCCTGACCGCGGTGCTGGGCGCCGTCTACTTCGGGCTCATCGCCCTGGTCAACGGGCTCGTCGCCGGGCAGGCCGCCGGGTTCTTCGGCGCGCTCGCCGTCGGCGCGCTGTTCCACCCCGTCCGCTCCCGCATCCAGCTCTCCATCGACCTGCTGTTCGGCGTGGAACGCGACCCCTACCGGCTGGCCGACCGGCTGTCGCGCACCGTGCAGCAGACCGAGGACCCGGCCACCGCGCTGCGGCTGGCGGCCCGCTCCGTCCGCCGCACCCTGGCGCTCCCCGGCGTCGCCATCGAGATCGACGGGGCGATCGTGCACACCGACGGCGTGGAGGACACCCGGGCGCAGGTGGTCCCGCTGGTGTGGCACGGCGAGCAGATCGGCCGGATGATGCTGTACGGGCCGAGCCACGCCGATCACCGGCTCATCGGCGTGCTCACCCGGCACGTCGCCGATCTCGCGCACACCGTGCGGCTGCTGCGGGTCTCCCACGAGACCGTCATCAACACCCGCGAGGACGAGCGCCGCCGGCTCAGCCGCGATCTGCACGACGGGCTCGGGCCGACCCTCGCGGCGCTGGCGCTGTCCGTCGACGCCGCCCGGGTGAGGCTCACCACCGACCCGGAGGCGGTCGAGCCGTCCCTGCTGGCGCTGCGCGAGCGGATGACCACCGCGATGGGCGAGATCCGGGAGCTGGTGCACGGGCTGCGCCCGCCCGCCCTCGACCGGCTGGGCCTGCTCGGCGCGATCCGGGAGCTCGCCTCCGACCTGCCCGAGCCCCGGGTGGACGTGCGGTGCGAGGAGTTGCCTCCGCTCTCCCCCGCCCAGGAGGTGACCGCCTACCGGATCATCCAGGAGGCGCTCAACAACGTCCGCCGGCACGCCAAGGCCACCAGCGTCGATCTGCGGCTCACCGACACCGGAGGCGATCTGGAGATCACCGTCTCCGACGACGGCCGCGGCCTGCCCCGCCAGTCACGTTCGGGCCTGGGCCTGACCTCCATGCGGGAGCGCGCCGCCGAACTCGGCGGCACCTTCACCATCGCCTCCCGGCCCGGCGGCGGCACGGTCGTCACCGCCCGCCTCCCCCTCCTGTCCTGAACACCGCGCAGCGGTGCCCCGGGCACCGCTCATCGCCTCTCTCACCCGACGGCCGCGGCTTCCGAACCCCCGCCGTCCTGAACGCCCCGGTATGGCCCTGGGTACCGCTCATCGTGCGCCGACGCGAGCTCTGCGGGGTTTAGCGGGGTTTTTGTCCCGGCTTCCTGAGGTGTGCCCTGGACGGCTCTCAGAGCCTCTCAGATGGCATCGTCCCGGAGACGACGAAACCCGGCTCGGGGGCGAGCCGGGTCTGTCTGGGAGCGGTCAGGCGCTCTTCTCGCGCGGTTCGCGCTTCTGGGAGCGATCACGCGGGACGAGCGTGGGGTTGACGTGCTCCAGCACCGACTCCCGGGTGATGACCACCTGGGCGACGTCCTGGCGGCTGGGCACCTCGTACATCACCGAGAGGAGCACCTCCTCCAGGATGGCGCGCAGGCCGCGGGCGCCGGTGCCGCGCAGGATGGACTGGTCGGCGACGGCCTCCAGGGCGTCGTCGGTGAACTCCAGGTCCACCCCGTCCAGCTCGAACAGGCGCCGGTACTGCTTGATCAGCGCGTTCTTCGGCTCGGTCAGGATGTTGATCAGCGCGGCCCGGTCCAGGTTGTGCACGCTGGTGATGATCGGGAGCCGGCCGACGAACTCGGGGATCATGCCGAACTTCAGCAGGTCCTCGGGCATGACGTCACCGAAGATGTCGCTGTTCTTGGCGAAGTCGACCTTGGAGCGGATGACCGCGCCGAAGCCCACGCCCTGCTTGCCCACCCGGGACTCGATGATCTTCTCGAGGCCGGCGAAGGCGCCGCCGCAGATGAACAGCACGTTGGTGGTGTCGATCTGGATGAACTCCTGGTGCGGGTGCTTGCGCCCGCCCTGGGGCGGGACCGAGGCGGTCGTGCCCTCCAGGATCTTCAGCAGTGCCTGCTGCACGCCCTCCCCGGAGACGTCCCGGGTGATCGACGGGTTCTCGCTCTTGCGGGCGATCTTGTCGACCTCGTCGATGTAGATGATGCCCGTCTCGGCCTTCTTGACGTCGTAGTCGGCGGCCTGGATGAGCTTGAGCAGGATGTTCTCGACGTCCTCACCGACGTATCCGGCCTCGGTCAGGGCCGTGGCGTCGGCGATCGCGAACGGGACGTTGAGCAGTTTGGCGAGCGTCTGCGCGAGCAGGGTCTTGCCGGATCCGGTCGGGCCGAGCAGCAGGATGTTGGACTTGGCCAGCTCGACCCCGTCGTCCCGCGAGTCACCGGACTGGATCCGCTTGTAGTGGTTGTAGACCGCGACGGACAGTGCCTTCTTCGCCTTCTCCTGCCCGATGACATAGCCGTCGAGGAACTCGTAGATCTCCCGGGGCTTGGGCAGGCTGTCCCATTTGAGGTCCGAGCTCTCCGAGAGCTCCTCCTCGATGATCTCGTTACAGAGATCGATGCACTCGTCGCAGATGTACACAC
>JAFACJ010000511.1 GCA_023425615.1 Actinomycetes bacterium | reverse complement strand
GCCGCCCACTGGAACGGGGTGTGCGGCTTGGGCACGAACCCGCCGATGGAGACGGTGCAGCGGATGTCGCGGCTGCCGGTGGCGTCGCGGCCCGCCTGGATGACCCGCCGGGCCATGCCGGCGATCTCCATGACGTCCTCGTCCTCCTCGGTGGGCAGCCCGCACATGAAGTAGAGCTTGACCTGCCGCCAGCCGTTCTCGTAGGCGGTGGTGACGGTGCGGATGAGGTCCTCCTCCGACACCATCTTGTTGATCACCTTGCGCATCCGCTCGGAGCCGCCCTCGGGCGCGAACGTCAGGCCCGAGCGCCGCCCGTTGCGGGAGAACTCGTTGGCCAGGGTGATGTTGAAGGCGTCGACGCGGGTGGAGGGCAGCGACAGCGAGGTCTGGGAGCCCTCGTAGCGGTCGGCGAGGCCCTTGGCCATGTCGCCGATCTCGCTGTGGTCGGCCGACGACAGCGACAGCAGGCCGACCTCGTTGAAGCCCGACGCCTTGAGGCCCTGCTGCACCATGTCCCCGACGGTGGTGATCG
Organism: Actinomycetes bacterium; assembly: GCA_023425615.1. GTDB lineage: Bacteria > Actinomycetota > Actinomycetes > Streptosporangiales > Streptosporangiaceae > Actinocorallia. The sequence continues at coordinate 7,303 of JAFACJ010000511.1, read as the reverse complement.
ACCGCTCCCGGACCGGGCGGGTGATCATGCCGGCCTGGCAGAACCGGCAGCCGCGGGTGCAGCCGCGGAAGATCTCCACCGAGAAGCGCTCGTGCACCGTCTCGGCCAGCGGCACCAGCGGCTGCTTGGGGTAGGGCCAGGCGTCGAGGTCCATCACGGTGTGCTTGACGATCTGCCACGGCACGCCGGGACGGTTGGGCGCCACCCGCTGGATGCGCCCGTCGGGCAGGTAGGCGACGTCGTAGAACTTGGGCACGTAGACGCCGCCGGAGACCGCCAGGCGGTGCAGCAGCCCGTCACGGCCCTCCGGGCGTCCCTCGCGCTTCCACTCCCTGATCACCTCGGTGATCTTCAGCACGATCTCCTCGCCGTCGCCGAGGACGGCGGCGTCGATGAAGTCGGCGATCGGCTCGGGGTTGAAGGCGGCGTGGCCGCCGGCCAGGACGACCGGGTCCTCCTCGCGCCGGTCGACGGCGTGCAGCGGCATCCCGGCCAGGTCCAGCGCGGTGAGCAGGTTGGTGTAGCCCAGCTCGGTGGAGAACGAGACGCCCAGCACGTCGAACGCGCCGACGGGGCGGTGCCCGTCCACGGTGAACTGCGGGATCTTGTGCTCCCGCATCACCGCCTCCAGATCGGGCCACACCGAGTAGGTGCGCTCGGCCAGCACGCCCTCGCGCTCGTTCAGCACCTCGTAGAGGATCTGGACGCCCTGGTTGGGCAGCCCCACCTCGTAGGCGTCCGGGTACATCAGGGCCCAGCGCACCTCGGCGGCGTCCCAGTCCTTGACCTGGGAGTTCAGTTCTCCGCCGACGTACTGGATCGGCTTCTGCACCGACGGCAGCAGCGGCTCCAGCCGGGAGAACACCGACTCAACAGGCATGTCGTACCTTCCAGAAAGACTCACGGGGTTCCAGGGGGCGGGATCCGCTTCCAGATCAAACCCTCAGCGTACCGTCGCTCACAGACTCCTGCCCCGGGCGTGCACGCCCTGGAGCAGGCCGAAGGCGATCATCGTGGCGAAGGTCGCCGAGCCGCCGTAGGAGACCAGCGGCAGCGGCAGTCCGGTGATCGGCATGATCCCGATGCACATGCCGATGTTCTCGAAGGTCTGGAAGCCCAGCCAGCAGACCACCCCGGTGGCCACCAGGGTACCGAACAGGTCTCCGGCGTGGACGGCGATCCGCAGCCCGCGGTAGAGGATCACGCCGATCAGCACGATGATCAGCATCGCCCCGAGGAAGCCCAGCTCCTCCCCCGCGACGGTGAAGATGAAGTCGGTCTGCTGCTCGGGCACGAAGTGGCCGGTGGTCTGCTCGCCGTGGAACAGGCCCTTGCCGAACACCCCGCCCGAGCCGACCGCGATCTTGGCCTGCGCCGCGTTGTACCCCGCGCCCCTGGGGTCGGCGGTCGGGTCGATGAACGCGGTGAACCTGGCGATCTGGTAGTCCTTCAAGAATCCCAGCAGCACCGCCGCGGCCGCGGTCCCGACCCCGCCCGCGACCAGGCCGAGGGTCCAGCGCTTGGGCGCCCCGGAGATCGCCAGCATGCCCATGAGGATGGCGCACAGCACCATCGTGGTGCCCAGGTCGGGCTGGAGCATGATCAGCGCCGCCGGGATCCCGGCCAGCGCCAGCGCGATGAGGATGTCCTTGCGCCCCGGACCCACCTCGCCGTCCCTGGGCTCGCCCAGGATCATGGCCAGCAGGACCACCACCCCGACCTTGGCGAACTCCGACGGCTGCACCTGGAAGCCGCCGCCGATCACGATCCAGGAGTGCGAGCCGTTGATCGTCTCGCCCAGCGGGGTGAGGACCGTGACCAGGCCGATCAGCGAAAGCCCGTACAGGATCGGGGCGTAGGCGCGCAGCAGCCGGTAGTCGAAGGACGCGACGACCACGTACAGGACCGCGCCGATCGCCAGGTTCAGCAGGTGCTTCTTCAAGAACGCCTCGGGGTCGCCGTGGTGCCCCGCCCGGGTCGCCGAGTAGACCAGCAGCGCGCTGATCACGCACAGCACCGCGACCGGCAGCACCAGCCCCCAATCCAGCCTGCGCAGCACCGAGTCACGGATCCTGGCCTGGCCCGGCCACTCCCTGCGCTCGTCCAGCGCGGTCATGGCGCCACCTTCGGCAGCGAGGTCGGCACCTGGCCGTTCTCCAGCGCGGCGGGCTGCCCGTTGAAGCCGTAGATCGCCTCGTAGATCTTCCGGACGGCCGGCGCGGCGTACGCGCCGCCCGTCCCGGCGTCGGTGACCATGACGACCACCGCGTACTTGGCGTCCTTGGCCGGGGCGAAGGAGGCGAACCACGCGGTGTCGTCGTAGCCGTACGCCTCGGCGGTACCCGTCTTGCCCGCCACGTGCACCTTGTCCATCGGGAAGCCGCCGAAGGCGCCGGCGGCGGTGCCCTCCGTCGTGACCCCGGCCAGCGCGTCGCGTATGTACTCGATGGTCTTCTTGTCCACCGGCAGCTTCGTTCCCTTCGCCGGCTTGATCTCGCGCACCACGGTGCCGTCCGGCCTGACGACCGCCCGTGCCACCTGCGGTACCACCAGGGTGCCGCCGTTGGCGATCGCCGCGTAGGCGCGGGCGAGCTGCAGCGGGGTGACCAGCACGTTGCCCTGGCCGACGGAGAAGTTCGCCGCGTCACCGGCCCGCCACATGTAGCCCTCCAGGCAGTTCTCCTTGGCGATGGCCGTCAGGTAGGCGGCGTGCGTGGCGTTCTTGATCTCGGGGTAACCGGTCTTGGCGCGCTTGCAGTCGCTGTCCTTGGTGCTCTGCCAGTAGTTCTGCTTCCAGGTGCGGTCGGGGATCCGGCCAGGCGACTCACCGGGCAGGTCGATCCCGCTCCTGGCGCCGAAGCCGAACTGCCGGGCCATCTTGATCATGGGGTCCTTGGGGTTCTTCACCGGCTTGGTGGAACCGTCGCGGATCCACTGCTCGTAGGCGAACCGGTAGAAGATCGTGTCGCAGGAGACCACCAGCGCCCGGTGCAGGTTCATCGGGCCGTAGCCCTGGCCCTCGAAGTTGGTGAACGCCCGGCTGCCGACGTTGTAGGCGCCGGGGCAGTCGTAGGTGCCGTTCAGCGGGTAGCCGTCGGAGATGGCGGCGGACAGCGAGGAGATCTTGAAGGTCGAGCCCGGCGGGAACTGCCCCGCGATGGCGCGGGAGATCAGCGGCTCCCCCCGCTTGGGGCCCAGCAGCTCGTCGTACTTGGCCTGGGAGATGCCGCCGGTCCACACCGACGGGTCGTAGGTGGGGTAGCTGGCCAGCGCGACGACCCTGCCGGTGTTCACCTCCAGCACGACGCCCGCCGCCGACGGCTTGTGGCCCTCCTTCTTGACCTTCTCCACCTGCTCGGCCAGCGCCTCCTCGACCGCGTTCTGGACCTTGGCGTCCAGATTGGTGACCAGGTGCGAACCGGGCACGGTCTGCTGCTCGCTGGCGATCCCGGTGACCCGGCCGCGGCTGTCGACGTTCACCTTCCGCACACCCGGCTCGCCGCGCAGGTCCACGTCGTACTGCGCCTCCAGCCCGTCGCGGCCGATGAGGTCGACGCCGCTGTAGCCGGTGACCTTCAGGCCCTGGCGCTTGTCGAGCTCCGCCTGGGTGATCGGCTGGAGGTAGCCGAGCGTCTGCGCGGCGCTGGCGCCCTCGGGCTCGGGGTACTCCCTGATCGCCTGGACCTGGGCGATGACGCCGGGGAAGTCCTCCTGGCGCTCCAGGATCTGCAGTCCCTGCTTGGAGCTGACCCGGTCGTCCACCGGGATCGGCTGGTAGGGCGAGCCGGGCCAGCAGGGGCGCGGCACCGTCGGGGAGCACAGCCGCGTCTTGAGGTCGAGGTCCTGCCGGGTGGTGCCCAGCACCTTGGCGAGCCTGGCCAGGACCGCCTCGCCCTGGTCCTCCTGCTTGGACAGCACCGTCTTGTCGACCGAGACGACCAGCGCGGTGCGGTTGCGCACCAGCGGGCGGCCCATGTCGTCGAGGATCGAGCCGCGGACGGCGGGGACGACGATGTCGCGGGTGCGGTTGTTGGCGGCGATCGCCTTGTACTGGCCGCCCTGCATCACCTGCAGCACCCACATGCGCCCGCACAGCACCAGCAGCAGCGCCCCGATGAGGACGTGGAGGACGAGGAGACGGGAATACGTGCGCGAGTTCACCGCTGCTGCCTGCCCAGCCGCGTGGCGAAGCCGGGGACGCTGAGGCCGCCGCGCGCCGACGTGCGCTCGCGGGGCCGCGACAGCCGCAGCACGGCCCAGACCACGAACGGGCTGGCCAGCACGTTGTACAGGACGGCCACCGGCACCATCCGCGAGACGATGGACCAGTCGGCGCGCGGGTCGCCGAGCATCACGCCGACCAGCGCGTAGGCGAGGTTGCCCAGCAGCGCGCCGACGGCGACCGCCACGAACGGCAGGGTCTGCGAGCGGTCCATCTCCGGGCTGAACAGCCCTGCCAGATAACCGACCAGGCAGTAGACCAGCGCGTACATGCCGATGGTGTGGTCGGCGGGCGGCACCAGGTCGGTGGCCAGGCCCGCGCAGAATCCGGCGACCATCCCCACCATCTCGCCCTGGAACAGCGCCAGCGCCACCACCGTGAGCAGGACCAGGTCCGGGGTCACCGAACCGGGCAGCGGAAGCCGGTTGGCGACGGCCACCTGGAGCAGGAGGGCGAAGGCGATGATGAGGAAGGAGCGGAACGGCCCGCCCCTGACCTCCTCGACCGAGTTCAGCAAGGCTAGCTCCCCGACGGGCTCGCGGAAGGCTTGGGCGGCAGGACGGCGTCGTGCGGGTCGCGCTGGGGAGGGGCGACCACCACGCCGACGACGTCCAGCCGCGTGAACATGACGAAGGGGCGGATCAACGCGGTGCGGGTGAGGGAGCCGGGTGTCTTCTCGACCTTCTCCACGGTGCCGATCGGCACGCCCGGCACATACGGCCGGTCGCCCTGCGAACCCAGGGTCACCACCCGCTCGCCGACCCCCAGCTGCGCGTCGCCGTCGAAGAGCTGCAACCGCAGCGGGGTCGCGCCGGCGCCCAGGCCGCGCCGGCCCGCGCCCTTGATGACACCGATCTCCTTGGAGTCCTCCAGCCGCGCGCCGACCGTGGAGGAGGCGTCGGTCGCCAGCAGGACCGTCGCGGTGGCGGGCCCCGCCTTGGTGACACGGCCGACCAGCCCGTCACCGGTCATGACGGTCATCTCGGGCTTGATACCGCTGAGCGTCCCGGCGTCGATGGTGACGGTGTCCTCATAGCCCTGGCCCGCCGAGATGACGTTCGCCGCCACGATCTTGTAGCCGCCGAGCCCCGCGCTGCCCAGCAGCTTCTCCAGCTGCGCGGCGCGGCCCTTGTCGATGGTGCCCGAGCGCAGCTGCTCGCGCAGGCGCTGGTTCTCCCGCAGCAGGTCCTCAGCGCGCCTGCGCTGGCCGGGGGCGTCGCGCACGGCGTCGAAGGTGTTGCCCACCGGGCGCACGACGCTGGCCGCCACCCGCTCCAGCGGGCCGAACACCGCGGCGCCCAGGCCCCTCAGGCCGCGCAGCGGTGAGCGGTCGCCGCCACGGTAGTCGACGGTGATGAGGATCAGTGAGGTGACGAGCAGCAAGCCCAGCACCAGACGGGTGCGTCGGGTGTCGCGCATCAGTGACGCGGCTCGGGCACCAGGACCTGATGCAGCGACTCGAAGTCCTCGACGCACTTGCCGGTGCCGAGAACAACGGAGTCGAGCGGATTGTCCACCAGATGGATGGGCATGCCCGTCTCCTCGCGGACCCGCTCGTCCAGGCCCTTGAGCAGGGCTCCGCCGCCGGTGAGCGCGATGCCCCGGTCCATGATGTCGCCGGACAGCTCCGGCGGGCACTTGTCCAGGGTGGTCTTCACCGCATCGACGATGGTTCCGACCGGCTCCTCGATGGCGCGGCGCACCTCGTCGGCGGAGATGATGACGGTCTTGGGCAGTCCGGAGACCAGGTCGCGGCCGCGGATCTCGGCGTTCGGCTCCTCCTCGCCGCCCGTCGGATAGGCGCTGCCGATGGCGATCTTGATCTCCTCGGCGGTGCGCTCGCCCAGCATGAGCGAGTACTCCTTCTTGGCGAAGGTGATGATCGCCTGGTCGAGTTCGTCGCCGCCGACCCGTACCGACTGGCTGGTGACGATGCCGCCCAGGGAGATGATCGCCACCTCGGTGGTGCCGCCGCCGATGTCGACGACCATGTTGCCGGTCGGCTCGTGCACCGGAAGGCCCGCGCCGATCGCCGCCGCCATCGGCTCCTCGATGATGTACACCCGGCGGGCCCCCGCCTGGTAGCCGGCCTCCTTCACCGCGCGCTGCTCGACACCGGTGATGCCCGAGGGCACCGCGACGACGATGCGCGGCTTGGCGAAGTGCCGGCGCTTGTGCACCTTCTGGATGAAGTAGCGCAGCATCCGCTCGGTGACCTCGAAGTCGGCGATGACGCCGTCCTTGAGGGGGCGGACCGCCACGATGTTGCCGGGCGTGCGGCCGATCATGCGCTTGGCGTCGATGCCCACCGCGACGATTTTGTTCGTGTGGGTGTTGATGGCCACCACCGAGGGCTCGTTCAGGACGATTCCTCTTCCCCGGACGTAAACGAGGGTGTTGGCGGTACCGAGGTCCACCGCCATGTCACGACCGAGGAACGACAACTTGTTACCCATGGAGAAAAGGGGGCCCTTCCTGCTGGCGGTGTCACCAGAGATGACGATCGAAGCGGCGTGATTCATCGTAACGCGATATTCACTCCCACGGCAGCCGCCGAAGGGGTACGCGCACGCGAAAAAACGTCCGGCCGACGTTCAGTTTCCAGCAAAACGACAGCCTGTCCGGCAAAGACAGACGCACCGCGCGCCGATCATACGGTGCGCGGTGCGGCTTTGGTGGCTGTATGCGGTTGATTCAGCCCAGTTCGGGGAAGAACAACTTGATCTCCCGCGCCGCGGACTCCGGCGAGTCCGAGCCGTGGACGACGTTCTCGCCGATCTCCAGGGCGTGGTCGCCGCGGATGGTGCCCGGCGCTGACTTGACCGGGTCGGTGGCGCCGGCCAGCGCGCGGAACGCCTCGACCGCACGCGGACCCTCGGCGACCAGGGCGACCAGCGGGCCACCGGTGATGAACTCCACGAGCTCGCCGAAGAAGGGGCGCTCGCGGTGCTCGCCGTAGTGGTCTTCGGCCACCTCGCGGGTCAGGGTGCGCAGCTCCAGGGCCACCAGCTTCAGGCCCTTGCGCTCGATGCGCGAGATGACGTCGCCGACGACGCCCTTGCGTACGCCATCGGGCTTGAC